>CAZIIP010000017.1:0-20572 GCA_964539455.1 uncultured Rhodothermales bacterium | reverse complement strand
GGACCCTGGCACCTTCTTTTGGAACAATTCGATTCAACCGAACCAGCGGCGTGCGCCCGATGGCCCTGGAGTTGTCTGGATAGATATTCGCCATGAGGTGATTGGTTTACGTGTGTACGGTTTCAGTTGCCAAATGATGAGCTGCCGGCAAAGCGTCTTGCGGTGGTCGATGTGAAGTCGGCAAGCTCCGTTTGCTAGATTTGAAAATCGAGCGCGTCGTTCTCAATGTGGATTTGCTGGGGAGGACGAACCATGATTTTGGAAGATGGAGGAATGTCGTGCGTCAACCAAACGTTTCCACCGATGATCGATCTCTTGCCGATGGTCACGTCGCCGAGTATCGTCGCGCCCGAATAGATGGTGACGTCGTCTTCGATATTGGGATGACGTTTGTGTCCTTTCAGAACCCTTCCGGCTGCATCTTTCGGGAAACTCCGGGCTCCAAGCGTCACACCCTGGTATACCTTTACGTTATCACCAATGACGGTCGTTTCGCCGATCACCACGCCTGTCCCGTGGTCGATGAAAAAGTGCCGGCCGATCCGGGCTCCCGGATGGATGTCGATGCCGGTGCGCGAGTGCGCGTATTCGGTCATGACACGCGCTACCAGCCGGATGCCTTCCTGATACAGGACATGGGCCAGGCGGTAAACGGCAATTGCCTGGAGACCGGGATAGGCGATGATAATGATCTCGTTCGATCGTGCAGCGGGATCACCTTCAAAGGCGGCCTCCACATCGATCGCCAGAAGGTCTCGCAATGCCGGGATCTCTTTCAGTAAAGCCAGTGTGGCTTTTTCGGCTTTTTGCCTGATCTCTCCTGTAGAATCGGCCTTGCCCTGTTCGAGGCAGAGACCCCGTTCGATCTCGCCTGCCAGGCGCCGCTCGATGGATTCGAGTCGGTCTGCGGTGTGATCCGCTAGCTCGTCCGGCGAAACCTGGACGGATTCAAGAAATCCCGGGAACAGTACCCGGAGTAAATCTTCCACGACACCCCAGATGACCTCGCGGCTGGGCACATAGCAGCCCTCGAGGTGGCTCATCTGTCCGTGCCGGCGGTAGCTTTCGAGAAGTCCGGTGACGATACGCCGGTGCTGAAGGTCCTGTTGTTCGATCTGCATGGCAGAGGGAGTAGCGTGAGAATGCCTTTGTGACCTGTCATCCACACAGGGCCCTCAGGTTCCGCAAATCGTGAAATACGGTTTGCGACGGTCCCGGCCGGAAAACAACGGTGCGAAAGGGGGGACTCGAACCCCCACGCCTTTTGGGCACTAGATCCTAAATCTAGCGTGTCTACCAATTCCACCACTTTCGCATGCCGGGAAAACTCCCGCCGAATCATCAAAATATACATTGAAGCGTATTTTGGTTCCTCCTTGATACCGCCGCGATCCTTCGCGCGTGTCATGCGTTAGCGAATTCGTTCTCACTGCACCGAGCCCAAACCCACTGCCATGAACCGCTCGTATTCCCGCCATATGACATTGTCAGCACTCGTTCTTGCAGTATTTCTGCAAGCAGGGTGCGCCTCAACAGGTCAAACGGCGGAAACGCCGGCGCCATCCGGATTGCCCGCGGAGCCGGAGCAGGCGGCCACGCAGGGCTCCGACACACGTTCTGCTGAGGTAACGCTTGTGGAGCAGGAGCCGTTACGTACGGAGACGGCGACAGTTTATGAGGCAGGCCGCTTCGACAACGGCAAGATGTGGACGTTCGATAATCCGCCGCTGGATTATTTTGCGGATGAATACGGGATATCGCCCGACTCCGCGTGGTTTGAGAGGGCGCGTTTGGGTGCCCTCCGTATTCCCGGCTGTTCAGCTTCGTTTGTATCGCCGCACGGACTAGTGATGACGAACCACCACTGCGCCCGCGAGAGCGTGGTCGAGGTGAGTCGAGACGGCGAGCAGTTGCTGGACAACGGTTTTTATGCCGCGTCGATCGACGAGGAGCGCCCCATCGACGAGATGTATGCCGATCAACTGATCGACATCACGGATGTCACCGGTATCGTGGAAGCCCCCCTGCAGGGACTTTCCGCCGAGGAGCGGAGCGAACAACTTGCGTTTTTGACCGATTCACTCCGGCAGGTGATGCTCGACCGGTTGGGCGGTGAGGATGCCGGCTATGAAGTCGAAATCATCGGGCTCTATAACGGTGCACAGCATTCCGCATATACTTTCCGGCGCTATGAAGACGTCCGGCTGGTGATGGCGCCCGAACTTCAGATCGGCTATTTCGGCGGGGATCCCGACAACTTTACCTATCCGCGGTACAACCTCGACGTTTCGTTTCTACGGGTCTACCAGGACGACCAGCCATTTGTCACCACGGATCATTTCAGCTGGAGCAGAAACGGAACGGCCGACGGTCAACCGGTTTTCGTAATCGGCAATCCCGGTACGACGAACCGGCTCCAGACGGTTGCAGAACTGGAGTACCGGCGCGACCATGAGGAGCCCATGTTTCTGAACTGGATGAAAGACCGGCTCGCGATTCTGCGAGACTATGCGGAAATGCATCCGGATGAAGCGGAGGAAATGGATCTCGTCAATACCATGTTCAGCATGGAGAACCAGATCAAAGCCCAGGAAGGGACACTCCGGGGGCTCCGAAACGAGAAGTTGATGGGCCGGCGACGCGATGCCGAAAATGATTTTCTTGAAGCGGCGGCGGGTAAACTGGCGGCCGCTTCACCGTATGCGGATCTGTTCGATGAGATGCAGCTAGTGCTGGACCAGATGGTCCCACAGGTGCCGCAACTGATGTCCTTTCTTGTCAATCCGGATATCGAATGGGTATCCAGTGTCCTCAACCGGGCGGTGATGGGTTTTCTGTACGCTTACCAGCTCTCATCCGGTGTCCCCGAAGCGGAGCTGGTCGATCTGAGAGCGTCACTGCTTTCCATATCGGACAAACCAGCGCAACTTGAGATCCGGCTCCTTGACGCGCGGCTGGAGGACATGGTGGGGCATCTCGGCAACAACCATCCGGCGGTTCAGGGCATTCTCTCCGGGCGCACACCGGAAGCGGCCGCCCAGGAACTCGTCGGGGCCACCGCACTGGTCGATTCGGCACGCTTTGCAACGATCATCGACCAATACCTCGAATCAGGAGATCCGTCGCTTGTGCTCGCTCGTCAGATGGCCATCGGGTATATAAACTACGCGCAGGCGATGGAACCGCTGAGTGCACGGCGCTCGCAGATCGCGGCGGAACTGGGGCGTGCGCGGTATGAGGTGTACGGCACGGAGTTGCCTCCGGACGCCACGTTTTCACTCCGTATCGCCGACGGCCGCGTGGCCGGCTATGACTACAATGGTACGGTCGCCCCCCCATTTACCACATTTTACGGACTCTATGACCGGTATTTCACGCACCGAGTCGACCCCTGGCTCATACCTGAGCGATGGGGGAATCCCTCGGAGCGCTTCGATCTCTCGACTCCGCTCAATCTCGTAACTACCAACGACATCATCGGTGGCAACAGCGGTTCACCCGTTTTGAATACCGACCTTGAGGTGGTCGGTTTGATCTTCGACGGAAATATCGAAGGACTCCCGGGCGACTTTATTTACACCGATGAAGCGGCACGTGCCGTTGCCGTCGATTCCAGGGGGATCATCGAAGCGCTCGACGACATGTACGGCGCCGACCGGATCGTTCTCGAATTACTCCGAGGCGAATTCGTCGAATCCGAAGCGGAGGCAGACGAGGGAATGCCGGAGTAGTGGGCGGGATCATTCAGCGTTCAGCGTGTGGCGTATAGCGCTCAGGACGGTGCAACCCGGCGGGGCCTGTTTCCTGATGAATTTCGAGAAGCGGAAAGCTCAGCAACTCCCGCACTACCGAATGCCGCAAGCGGCACCGGACATCGGAATTTGTCCTGAGTGCAGCGAAAGAACTTCCGAAGCCGTTTCCGAATCAACCTTCCAGCGTTTCCAGCAAGACCGGTACCACATCCGAAAGCGATTCGGCGGCGGCAAACCGGCCCGCTCCGGGTCCGAGAGCGATCAGCGGCACGGGATTTCTCGTATGACTTTTGCTGCTCATGTCCTCAATGTTACCGTGATCGCTCGTAACCAGCAGCAAATCGTTTGAAGCGTCCCATTGCGCCAGGATCTCGGAGAAGAATACGTCCAGCTTCATGAGTACATTGATGGCACGCTCCATAGAAAGACTGTGACCGGCCTTGTCGGTGTAGAAGTACTCGAACAGCGTAAAGGTTTTCTCTCTGTTGAGTGATACGAGCCGGGAGGCCGATTCGGCTACCGGCAACGCCTGCAGATTATAACCCAGTTTCAGCCAGCCTTCGGCCGTCAAATCCGCCGTAACGGCACGACCTTCCAGCCAGTCGTCGTATCCGCGGAGCCGGACACCAGCCTCCAGGCAGCAGAGCGTCGTGACCGTCCAGCGCTTTGTTCGGTTTACGTAGCTGAAGAAGCGCTCCGGATAGGCATTTGCAAATGCGACCGTTGCATCGCGCCGTGAAGCGGCGATTTTGGAGAAAACGTTGGAGTGGGCGATCACGTTGCGCGACGTAGAATGGGGGAACGGACCATAGTGTCTTCCGGCGAGCGCCGCACAATTGATGCCCGTAAACAATGTAGCCTGTCCCGTTCCGCTCTGCGGCAATCCCGCAATCCCCAGTGTTGCATCGATACCCCTCGAGACATGACCCGCCTTGAGAACCGGATTGGCCGGGGCGATCCAGCGCTCGCCGCCGGCAATTCGCTGAAAAGCTCCCAGTTCGTTATCGGAAAGCGGATTGACGTCCGGATCGTCCGGACCGAGTCCCACGCCATCCAGAAATATGAAGAGTACGGAGCGTGGCCGGTGATTCACGGGAGACGAAGTGTCGGTCATGCGTTAGAATTGTTCTGTTGTCCCCCTGCCCGGAGTGCGACCGCGATCCAGTCCAGATCTTCCGTTGTCCTGAGCGGATGTACTCCCTCGGGCAGCGAATCCGGATTGTCCGTGATGGCAAAAACGGACCGATGATGCGCGGCAGCCCAGGTCAGTGCGGTCCATTCGAAGCCGTCGGGTTGACATCCGACAAACAAGCCGGCTCTCCCGAGCGCAACCTGTTGCATGGCTCGTTCCCGAATATCGTGTGGAAAAGGGCCGTGGTCCATGTCGAATCCGGACATGATCAGCCCTCCGGCTTGTACCAGATCGCGCGCGGCCGGGCGGAGGTGATTGCGCAGACGCGCAAGGCCGCAGTCCGCAAGGGCCACCGGTCGGGGCACGTCGGATCGGTCGGTCATTCGTTTGAGGACGGCGACATCAAAACCGGTTGACAGTCCGGCGATGAGCCTGCGGTTCCATTGCGGAAGCTTGCCGACGGCTGCTTGCGCAAGTTCAAACGCGGTTTCAGAGAGTGGCGGGTGCGCAATGACGGCAAGGCCGTCTCCTGTAGATGGAGGTCTCGTCTTGCCGAAGGTGTACAAAAGATTCGGGCGGTAGGCATCGGGAAGACCACCGAAGGCGGCAGGGTAATCGGGCTCTCCCTCCGCAATGACCGATACCTGCTTTCGGGTCAGACGATCCAGTTTCGCGTGCGCCTCCGCAATACGGTGCTCCATTGCCTTCCTGTCGAACAGAGCCGCCGTTATCTCCGAGGCACGTGGCAATCCCTTCAGGCGGACCAGCACCTGCTCACGCGGATACTCCAGCAAGTGCTCGTACGAGCCAAACGCGTTCAGCACGCGCGATACGATCACCCGCCCCACACCCGGAAGCTGCCGGAGTGCAAGAACGAATGCGGACCGACCGGATGCCGGCCTTGATGTAGTGGTGTCCATTGAGGCAATATAATCTCACCGGCCGATCATCCCGAAATGTGGTACACGAGCCGTACCTTTCTGCGTGTCCGACCACACGCTATCCTGCAACCATAGACATGAGACAACCAAAGCGCTACGGACTGCTGACAAAGGTGAAGCAGGCTCTGGGATTGGCCGCACCTCCTCCTCCCGGAAACGACGATCTGGCCCTCGTGCTGAGTGGGGGCGGGGCTCGCGGCGTGTACCAGGCGGGTGTCCTGTCCTTTATCGCCGAGGCCTTTCCCGACGTTCGCCCCAAAACCCTGACCGGCTATTCCGTCGGGGCGCTCAATGCCGTCCATCTTGCCGCCTCCCAGGCGGAATCCTTTTCTGAAACCGTCAGTGAGCTCTCCGCACTCTGGTCAAGCATTTCGACCGATCAGGTGTTCGAGGCGGATTCCAGTCTGTCCACCATGTGGCGCCTGCTCATCCGGAGACGGTCGCTCAACGGAGGCCGGCCGGATGACGATTCACCGTCCATTAAGGGGATGGTTGATACGGAGCCGCTTCGCGAGTTCCTGTTGTCCCAGATCGACGTGGACAATCAGGGAACTATTACCGGCATCGACACAAATATCAGTCGGGGCCGGCTCCACGCGCTGGCCGTCTTGACCGCCAATTACACGACGGGTCAAACGAACGCTTTCGCACAGGGAACCGACATTTCGCATTGGGACCGCCCGATGCGGCGCTCTATTTCGACCCGGATCGGAATCGAACACATCATGGCCTCCTCGGCGCTTCCGCTCTTCTTTCCTGCGATTAAGATCGGCAATCAATGGCATGGCGACGGGGGCATCCGTCTTACCGCACCGCTGGCACCTGCCCTGCACCTCGGAGCGAACCGCTTGCTGGTGGTTTCAACGCGTGCACGGCTCTCGTACGAAGAGGCCTCGGCTGCAGATATCGTCGACTATCCGTCTGCAGGACACATCCTCGGTATCTTGATGAATGCCGTCTTTCTCGACATGCTGGATCAGGACGCGAGGTTGCTCACCAGGATCAACCAACTCGCACGGGAACTGCCGAAAAGGAAAAGACAGGGACTTCGAAGGGCCGAAGCCGTATTGATCCGGCCTTCCACCAGCCTCGAAAAGCTCTCGACCGTCAACCACGCGGAGTCTTCTCTCGGATTCCGGCTGTTCATGAAGGTTATCGGTGCAAGTGGTGAGGAGTCGCCCGGGTGGATGAGCATGCTCAACTTCGATCCGGCGTATATCTCACGCATTAAGGAGGTTGGGTATGCGGATGCAAAACGCAGGCGTGACGATCTCGAAGCACTGTTTGCCGGTGAGGAAGTGCCGATTGAGTGATGGCTGGGGAGGATGCGTCGCGGCCGCCGGTCGACCGTTCACGATCGCAGCAATCTCGTTACCATTTGTGCGGTTGTCTCTCTGTTGCGAACGACTTCGACATTTCCCTCCTCTCCGATCCACACTTCTGCGGGGAGAGGTCGAAGATTGTATTCGGATGCCATCGAAATGCCATAGGCGCCCGCATCCAGGACGGCAATCACGTCACCTTCTCGTATTTCCTGGATTTTTCTATCCCCTGCAAGAATGTCTCCCGATTCGCAAACATTTCCAACGAGGTCGTACCGCGACAATGTGCCCTCCGGATTGGAGAGATTGAAAACGCCGTGATGTGCGCCGTAAAGTACCGGCCGTATCAGGTGATTGAAACCGGAATCGACACCCGCAAAAACCCGGTCGGCAGTTTCCTTGATGGTATTGACGGTGGTCAACAGCGTGCCCGCTTCCGCGACGAGAAACCGGCCAGGCTCGAACCGGTAGCGAATCCGGTTGTTGCGGGCTACGGCGTATTTCTGCAGAAGAGGGGCCGCGGCGGCACGAAACGATGCGGGATCGAAAGGTTGGTCGGTGTCCTCGTAGGGAACGTTGATGCCACCGCCGAAATTGACAAACTGCAAATCGGGGAAGTCGTGTGAGATACGCAGGATGATCTCCATTGCCGCACGCAAAACCCCGAGATTTTCGACCCCGGATCCAATGTGTTGGTGAAGTCCCACGATCTTTGTGCCGTATCGACCGGCAAGGTCGTGCACGCGGATGAGCTGGGTGATCGGTATGCCGAATTTCGAGCGTTTCCCGCCGGTAACGACAAAATCGTGGTGTCCTGAGCCGAACTCCGGATTGATCCGAATCGAAACGGGACTATCCGGAAAGGCGCGTACGTATTTCTCAAAACGGGATATTTCACCGATGTTGAATAGCACGCCCATTTCCCGGACCTCGTGCATCTCGCGGTCGGTGATGTTGTTCGGGGTGTATAACACATCGGCGGCGGGAATCCCGAGTTCCAGGGCGAGGGCAACCTCCGCCGGCGAAACGCACTCCATGCCGATATCGTGCACATGCATGTGCCGGATGATCTCCGGCAGTGCATTGGCTTTCATGGCATAGAGGAGCCGGACCGGCAGACCATGTAGCGCGCTCCGTAGCAGCGCAATGCGCTGTTTGATCACATCGGCTTCATACACGTAGACGGGCGTACCGACCGACCTGGCAATGGCAAGCAACTGGGCCTGGATTCGGGGTGCTTTCAAGATTTCGGGAGCGTTGTCGATGGACCGCGGCGCACGCCGTCGATCAACCGAAAAGACGTTTCAGGATTTTGATTGCATCGTCGATTTGCGACTCGGAGACGTCTCGATGGGTGGTGGCCCGTATTGTATAGGGGCCGAACGGCACCATAAGCACTCCCTCGGACGCCAGTTTTTCCAATGTGCGGACCGCCGGTTCGCCGGTCACATCGAACATGATGATATTGGTATCGACCGTCGAGGGATCGAGTTCGAAGTTCGGCAACGAGGCGATCGCCTCCGCGAGTCTTGCCGCTTTCTTGTGATCGTCAACCAGATCCTCGCGATGATGTTCGAGCGCATACAGTCCGGCTGCCGCAAGAATGCCGGTCTGACGCATTCCACCTCCGAACATCTTCCTGAATCGGCGTGCGTTGGCCATCAACTCCGCCGGCCCGGTGAGCAGCGATCCGATCGGGGCGCCAAGGCCCTTCGAAAGGCATACAATCACCGTGTCACAGCAGGCTGCGTAGGTTTTTTCCGGGATACCGGTGGCAGCGGTGGCGTTCCAGAGGCGGGCTCCGTCCAGATGGGTGGAGAGTCCGGCCGCCCGAGCCGCATCCGCTACGGCCTGCATCTGATCGAGTGGATACAGGACCCCGCCGGCCTTGTTGTGCGTGTTTTCGAGACAAACGAGCCGGGAACGTGCCTCCCATTCGTGTCCACCCCGCAATGCGGCGATCACCTGCTTGTCATCGAGGAGTCCGCGATCGCCGTGTATGGGATGAAGGACGACACCCGACAATACGCCCGAAGCCCCGGATTCATAATTGAAAATGTGACTTTGGGCATCGAGTATCACTTCATCGCCCGGCTGCGTATGGAGCTTGAGCGCCAACTGGTTACCCATTACGCCGCTCGGCACAAATACCGCGGATGCCTTGCCCAACAATGCGGCGACGGTTTCTTCGAGACGGGAAACCGTGGGATCTTCGCCGAATACATCGTCACCTACTTCCGCTCCCATCATGGCCCGCCGCATTTCGGCAGACGGGCGTGTTACCGTGTCACTGCGCAAATCTATCATGGCCTGGTGCTTTTCAAATCCGAAGTTAGCGTCCATACGGCTGCGATGCATGCCCGGCTATCCGATGATCCGTTTTCCGGGTGCCTTCCCGGCGCCTGTCGTCGACCGATAGAAGCACGCTCGGCGGGTAGCATGCCGGCGTCGATCGAACCGGGAATCAATCTGAAGTCCACGCCGGTGGTAGTGGCACCTACCATCGGCTCGGCAAACCGCACAGGGGTCGGCTGTCTACCACTCGTGTTGCGCCATTCTTCGAAGGATCGATCCGCTCAACCGGTTCATTTGTTGTGGCGTTCTGGCCCGTGGTGCGGGGATGCAGGCGGCCAGCCGTGCGGCCTGGCTCCTGCTGAGCCGATCTGCCGGAATACCGAAATGATGTCTCGCGGCCGCCTCGATGCCAAATATACCGGGGCCCCACTCGATCACGTTTATGTAGAGGTGTAAGATCCGGTCTTTGCTGAGCAGCAGGTCGATCAGATAGGCGGCCGGAAGTTCGACTGCCTTGCGCCAGAGGGTCGAGTGAGAGGTGAGAAATAGATTTTTAGCGAGTTGCTGGGTGATGGTCGATCCGCCGCGCGGTCTTTTCCGCTGTGCGTTTTCTTCGAGCGCTTTCGCGATCGCCTCCCAGTCTACGCCGTTATGCTCGTAAAACCGTCCATCCTCCGCCGCAATGACGGCGTGAGCGACATGGACGGGGACCGCATCGGCACCGACCGGCATGTACTGCTTCCTGTAGTTCTGATCGCCCCCTATCCACGCTTCCAGACGGCGCTGCAACTGAATGGCTGTGGTGGGCGGTGTTACGACGGACATCACGGCCAGGCAGAGCGTGAGAGAGACGTAATAGGCCGTTATCCCGATGAACAGAAACCGAAATTGCCGGACCAGGAGCGGGGTCCGACGGCGCTTGGTGCCGGATGTACCTTTTACCCGTTTTGCTCGCTTTCTAGACACGCGTCTTTGCGGCTGGAGTGGCTCTCGCAGAGCCCGGCGCTAGCGCTCTATCGTGAGAACCTTCAAGGATATCGTACCCGCGGGTGCCTCCACCTCAACCACATCGCCGACCGATTTTCCCAGCAAAGCGGCCCCAATCGGACTCTTTATGGAAATTTTACCCTTGCCGAAATCGGCTTCCTGCGGCGATACCAGCGTATATGCGAACTCTTTCTTCACCTTCTGATTAAGCACCTTTACTGTCGACAAGATAAACGCCTTGCTTGTATCGATTTTTGACTCGTCTACCAGCCGCGCATCCTGAAAGATACCTTTGAGCTTTGCAATGCGATCTTCAAGATGGCCCTGTGCCTCTTTGGCGGCATGGTACTCGGCATTTTCCGACAAATCACCATGGGAGCGCGCTTCTGCAATGGCATTGATAATTCGACGACGCTCTTTGGTCTCCAGATGCCGGAGTTCTTTCTTCAGCTTATCCAGTCCCTCTTCCGTGAGATATATCTTTTGCTTATTCGTCGTCATCTAAAAAGGAGTCTTCTTGCTTCGAAACGCGGTCGGGGAGAAAAAAGAAGATCGCCCGGATAATGCCCTTGGCGATCTGTTTCCCGCTGTTAGTGCGATGATTAGGTTAAATAGGAAGGGAGGTATATGTGTTCCCGTTCGCTATTCGCGACCACGCGTCGAGTGAGGGCGGCGGGATCAATCGAACGGGGCGCGTCGTAGGTCACGTCCAATTCAGTCTATAACCAAAAACTTATTTACTGCGTCGATATGCCATATCCTCCAGCACTTGTCGCGCCCATGCGCGCAGAACTGACCGAACTCGATGTAGAAGAACTGCTAGACGGATCAGCGGTTGATGCCGCCATGTCACAGGCAGCGGAGGGGACCAGCCTCGTCATTATCAATTCCGTTTGCGGCTGTGCTGCCGGCAATGCCCGACCGGCCGTCTTTCTTGCCCGGCAGTTGCCCGTGCAGCCGGACCGCTGTCTGACGGTGTTTGCGGGACAGGATCTCGAGGCCACCGAGCGCATGCGCGGATATTTGCCGGGCATTCCTCCTTCTTCACCGTTTATGGCGCTTTTGAAAAACGGTCAGCCGGTTTATGTACTCGAACGGCGTCACATCGAGGGCAGGTCGGCCAATGCCATTGCACTTGACCTCAAAGAAGCTTTTGAGGCCTATTGCGGTAAGGACGAATCCGCCGCCTCAACACCGGCGCCGGAGCCGAAGGAAGGCGAGCAGCATTCCTCCGATAACAACATGCCGCCGACGTTTCGGTCGATCCTGTAAGCAAATGCGTGCTTCGGGACCAGCCGGGGTCGGATCTAACTACGTCCTGCCATTAAGCGCAGCACGATCAACAGATAACCCAGGACGAGACCCGTCGTGGCGACGGAACACAGGAGTGGAGACCAGGACAATCCCTGAATGCCGAGTGCTGTAGCACCCAGAAGAAGCGTCAGTACGGCCGGGATCAGGATCTCTTTCACCAACCGGACGGCCGTGACGCGGGCGAGTCTGAGTAGCCAAAGGGCCTGTAATAACATGACCAAAAAACCGGCAGCTCCGTAGTACAGGATCGCATCGGGTGCAGATCCGGTCCGGCCGCCGTAGATCAGCGCCGACACGCGAAGAAAGAAGCCGAAGGCGGTAAAGGCCAGAAACGCCTGTTGCTTTTCGAGCACATCGAACAGGCGCGTGAGGGGCGTCGAGACAAACACCAGCAGCAACCAGGGTGCAATGCGGCCGGCAAATACACCCGACGTGCGAAATGACGAGCCGAGTACGACCTCGAAGAGATCTGGTCCGACGATCGTCACAACGAGAATCGGGAACAGGCCCAGGTTGATCAGGCGGCTGACGACCAAAAAGGTTAGATCCGGCAGTGCACCCTCTTGCCGGGCCTCTGCACTTCGAACAAAGTATACCTGTGTAACGGCACCGCCGAGCACGGCGATTGGTGCCGCGAGCAGGCCATATGCCTGCGCATAGTGCCCGACGGCCGCCGCGTCGTAGTAGTAGTACAAGAATAGCGCAGCCATGTGCAGCGAACCCGCACCGAGCAGCGCGCCGGGCAATGAAAAAACGGGAAAGCGGCGAAAGCGGCGTGCAGTCGCGAGGAGCGGACGCAAACTCTCCGCCCTGATCTTTATTGTTTCACCGGATATGCGCACCATCCTCAGCAAGAAGAAGAGCGAAGCCAACTGGCCGGCCACGAGCCCCCCGATCAGGCCTCCTGCACCCACGTTTAGCGCGCGTGCGCCGAGTTGAAGTGGAGCGGCGAGACCACTCTGCACAATGCGGCCCCGTGACACCGGTCTGAAGCGATTTCTGCGGGTTAACCGGGATTCGCAAATACGAATGCAGCCAAGGGCAAAAACGCCCACCGGTACGACCGCGAGAAACGGGGCGATGTCGGGCTTACCGAGAAGTGCCGCCGCCGCATCGCGATAGGGGATGAGCAAACACGAAACGAGCGCCACGATAGTCGTGAGCCCGAGAGAGAGCCGGAATACGGCACCCGCTTCCTCGTCCTTGGCGGGCGTCATTATGGCGTCCTCATACCGCAAGCTCGAAACCGTTCCGATGATCGCCGTAAAGGCGACATACGTACCGAGAATGCCGAATGCTTCAGGAGTGTAGAGTCGGGTGAGGAGGGGACGAGCGGCGTAGGAAATCGCCAGGCCTACGCTCGTACCGGAGACCAGTGTGAGCACAGGCCGCATCAATCGATGTCCGTAAAGGTCATTCATCCGGATTGCTACATGCAAATACGTTCCAGCTACCCGACGAAAACACGGGAGCGTACGGCGGTCTCGATTCGCCTCTCACAAGGATATAATCGACATTAAAGCGTCGGACAATCTCGCGCCACGCGACATCCGAATGCCCGTGATAGGCGGCCTCCAGCGCCGGCTGAATGCCCGTGCCTCGTTTGGGGTGCCCAATCGGGGCAACGGCAGAGAGGCGATCGAACCAGGCAATCATGTCTTGGTCACGAAACGGGAAGGCATTGTAGTTGATTACAATCGCCCTGTGCGTCGACGTCCGGAACCAGGAAGCCGACGGAGGAACGGCAAAAAGCGCGTCCGTCGCGGTTTGTGAGCGTGCCCACCGGCCGATGTCGTCGAAAGCCGGATCGTGTGTTCGTTCCGGCCAAACGGAAAACGGTCCGTTCAACAGGGTCGTAAGAGCCATCACAAACACGCATACCGCGAGGATCGTACGGATCAACCACCGGCTGTCCGACCACGCTATAAGCCGGTGCCGCATAGACCGGGGGGAAACCTGCAACAGTCCGGCCACTGCAAAACTGACAGCCATGAACTTCAGTAGCGCGGTGAGCTTGAAAAACTGCAACTTGGTTACCAAAAGCACCGGCCAGGCCTCCGTAAAGACCGTGCCGGCACCCAGCATCAGCAGCGTCACCACGCTAAACCTGACAGCGAAAACCGACCCGGGTAGTACGTTCCGTCGGTGCATGACCACATATCCTGCAAATCCAGCAATTGCCACAACCAGGAACTTGAGCCATATTTCGATGGGAAACGAAAAAGGAAGATGGTGGTGCGGATTTCTGAAAGCGGCCAGGATATAGAAAATCTCTGATGCATCTGCAGATGATCCGGCGAATTGCTGGTGGGCGATCGGCAATATGATGGGCAAGGCGCTCACGAAAAAAACCAGGCCGAAGCCCAGCCACCGCATGTTGCGTCTCGATTCCCCGTCCCACAAAAGCAAGATCCCCAGAACCATACCGGGCAGGATGCCGACCAACAACTGAAACCAGGCCGCGATTCCAAGTAACATGGCCGGAAGGTTCGTTTTGCCGGCCAGGAACCGGTTGATTGCAGTCAGGGCCAGTGCCCACGCCGCCATCTCGGGTACCAGCATGGCATAGACCAGATCGTTGCCGCCGGGTGTCCACTTGTAGGCGATCACGAGTGCTGCGACTACGGCGAGACCGGCTGCCGTTTGATCACCGGTCAATTTGTGCGCAAATTCACGGGCTTGCCAGGCAATAATCAGCCACAATGCGATGAAGAATATGAGGACCGCGATCGGCAGGGGAATCAAACGGCTGATCGGCAAGAGCAATCGGACGAAATAGCTGCGGACCGATAGATGGGCGGTCTGGGTACCGACAAACCAGTCCCTGGAAAACAACGATTCGTCTTCAAGGTGAAGCAGAAGAGGCAGGAGTTCGTCCTGATCTGAAAAACCGTAGCCATAGCCGAAGCGCGCGACGAAAAGAACCAATGCCAGCACCAGAAGGGCAATTGGAGTGCCGGTACCCTGCGTGTTGGTCGGCCGGCTGTTCATCGTAAAGACCTGACGACGTCGGCAACGCGGAACAGCATGCTGCCGGTGGCTTCCGCCCGAAAATACAACCTCAGTTCGGATCCGAGTTTGCGCTTGAATTCGGCAATCGAAGGTGTATTCGCGCCGACGAAATCGATGGTTTCGAAACCCTCTTTGGCGAGTTTCTCGAAAAGGGCGCCTATGACGACCGTCATTCCGGGACCCGGCACACTGCCGGCCAGCCAATATGCTGCCCGGTCCTCAAAACACAGCACGCCGCATCCTGCCACCACCTCTTCCGTCTCTTTGTCACGTGCACCGGCGATGCGCAATCGGCCGCGGTCGACGAGCAGTTGGATGGCGGCGCGCAGACGGTCGAGATCACGGGGCAACTCCCTTGCGTGCCGGGCATAGCTGTTCTTTACCAGTTGCGCCAGGTTCGCCGGATCGACGACGGACTCTCCCAATTCGAAGCGCTCCCGATGATTCCTGAATTCTCTTCGATTATTCTTCGACCACGCTCCGAGGGGCCCACCTGGATGTTGCAGGCCGGCCACGTATGTGTACAGCGGTGAGAGGCGCCAACCCTGCCAGGTCCACGACCGCACATCATCAATGTCCGGCTGCAGATGCAGTGCGACCTCGCCGTATCGATCGACCGTCGCCTCGAGCAGCCGCTCGAGCGTCGTCCGGCGTGCGTGTCGTTCCGCGGCGGAAGGAAGCATCCCCATGAGCGGGGTGTAGGGAACGAAAGGCGGCACGGCGGCCCGCGCTTGGCCCCATCTCCGGCTTTCGTAGAGGGGAAATCCACAGACAGGCGTGTCCCCATCGAAAACGACCGCGAGCCTGATCGTAACATTTGACACGCCCGCAACCGCTTCTGCAAAATCGCGTCCGCCGAAAACGCATGGCTTTTCTGATGTGCATTCGAGGTGATGCCAGATGTCGGCGAAATCGGCATCGTCGCGGCCGATAAACCGAGTGACGTACCGTTTTGGATCGATGTTGGCCAAGGATAGGGTCTCGTCGACTGGTCGAATACTGTGCTTTCCGAAAGGTACGGAAAAGCGGCGCCCTGATAGTCTACAGGCGGCATCGCCGATCCGGAATCGTCCAGAATGTGCGTGGAAGCGGTCATTTACCTGTCGTATTGGGGCCAATGCTTAGGGATCATTCAGGGGGATGCTTTGCTTGCGGCCGAGGGTGTTCGGGTATCTTGACTATTGCAATTTGCAGACAAATAGATACACGCCTTGACCATATCCGGAAATCAAATCAGAAAACCGGCAACCGTAATTTCAACCGCGGAACTCGAACGCCTGGTCGTTGCACGGGAAGGCCCCTGCATTTCGATTTATGTGCCCACTCACGGTGAGTGGGACAAAGATGACATCGACAGGGTGAGATTGAAAAATGCCTTCAACACCGCAGCAGAGAAACTGCGGAATGCCGGCGTTTCGTCGGATGAAGCACGACAGCTTATGAAGCGGGCAAAGTCGCTCGAGCTGGGGGGTGGAGCACTCTGGCATCGGCAACGAGGCGGACTTGCCCTGTTCATTTCTCCAGACATATTCAGGGGCTATCGACTTCCTTATGCCGTGGAAGAATGGACGGGTGTAGACAGTCGCTTCCATCTCCGACCACTATTGAGGCTCTTCTCATTAAACAACCGCTACTACCTGCTGTTGCTGGATCAGAAGCGGACGCGATTGCTGGAAGCGACACGATTTACCTTGACGGAGATGCCCCTGGACGAGGCTCCGACCTCGCTTGCGGAGAGCATGCGGTTTGTAGATGCAGAAAAGCACCTGCAATTTCACTCCGGTGCGGGCAAGGACAAATCTAAAGGGCCGGGTGTCATGTATCACGGCCATGGAACGGCCGGTGACGAGCGGGTGGCAAAAGTCCGCCTGCATGAGTTTCTGAATGCCGTGTCGTCTGCCGTTTATCACAAACTTATATCCGAGCGGGCACCGCTTATCATCGTTGGACAGGATACCATGCGCGGTGTATATCGCACTGTAAACAAATATCCTCAGCTTTCGGATGAAGACATCTCCGTCAATCCCAACGACCTGGATGACCGGGAGCTGCTCGAGAAAGCCTGGGCCATCGCCGAAGGATTACTTGCGAGACGAAAGGAGCAAATGCGGGCCGCTTTCGAACATTTGCAGGCTACCCAAACCGACAAGACTTCCGTTTCGCTCGAGGACATCATACCGGCGGCGCTATCGAAACGCATAGAAGTTCTTTTCACGCCCGCCGACGCTCATGTGTGGGGCAAGTTCGAGCCGTCCGGCTGGGAAGTGGCTGTCCATGACGAGCCACATCCCGGCGACACGGAATTGCTCGATCTGGCCGTTGTGCACACGCTGAAAAACAGCGGGAACGTGCATATCGAAACGTCCGCCACGCTGCCAGGCGATGGGCAGGCGGCGGCCATATTTCGCTACTGACGACGGCTTCCGAGACCCACGCCGGAATTATCGAAATCATTTTATTTCCAACCAAAAACCCACAACGAAATATGTCGGATACAAGAGAAGTCTATATCGAAAAGCTCAAAAACGCCCTGGATCGCTGGAACGAGGACCTGGACCAGCTTCAGACAAAAATGAACGAGGCCGAATCCAGCGCCAAGGAGCAATACAGGGAACAGATCACCCAAATGAAAGAACGGCGTAATTCGGCCCAGGAAGTGCTCGGGCAACTCCAGGAAGCAACCGGAGAAGCATGGAAAGAATTCCGGACCGGAGCCGAACGTGCGTGGGAGGCGCTTACCCAATCGGCAAAATAGGATCGGAACAAATCGGCGCTTTCGAGTAGCAGATTTGAAACGGGCCGGTCGCCTCCAGGGTGCCGGCCCTGTTTTTTTGTATGGATGACACGAATTGAACGAGCAGGGTGCCGGCCCTGTTTTTTTGTATGGATGACACGAATTGAACGAGATTGCGGCAGTGTGCGTAACCAGAGAAGTGAAGATGCCTTCCGCGAACGCGAAACGACCATTATGAGCAGCCCAAAACGTGTGCCTGCCGGTGAAGAGCAAAAGGACCAACCGTCGCCGAATGATCATGCCCGGACACAAGTGCCGGAGGCTTCGGAGACGGGAGAATCGCTCGATGTGTTGGCATCTCCCGGCCTGGTAGGAACGCTGTTTCTTGACGACAGAATGCATGTGGACCGGTTTACACCCGGTCTGGAGCGCACGTTCGAGCTAAAGATATCCGACATAGGGCGCCCGTTGGATGAAGTTGCGGATGACCTGGGAATGCCCGAGCTCTATCAATACGCTCATACCTCCAGACGGACCGGCGACAACATATCCCACAGTGTCCGGGATCGAAAGGAAAGGTTGTTTCTCATCCGTACGGATCCATATCGCGAAACAAGGGGGCGGCCTCCAGGTGTTTCAGTCTCGTTTTTCGATGGCCGGAGAAAGGCAGCCGAGGAGAAAGGGGAGCGGCTAACGCCTCCTCAGACCCATCGGGCGTTTTCGTTGCTAGAGAGCCAGGCCCGTTTCAAAACCTTGTTCGAAAGTGCCCCCGATGCGATCTATGTGTTCGACCGGCACGGCTATGTACTGGACGCCAACAGTGGTGCCAGACGCTTGAACGGTGCAGATATCGACCAGATAGAGGGTATTCATATCAGCCGTTTTGTACCCAAGAGCCACCAGCACGCCATTTGGCATGATTTTCAGCGGTTTCTCGAGGGAGCGGATGCGCCGATGCTGTCCTACGATTGGATAGACAAGGACAAGGTCATTCCCGTCGAGATTCGTGTAACCCGGATTACCTATCGATCGGCTCCTTCCGTTGTGGTTTTCGTACGGAATATTTCGGAACGCAGGAAGCTGGAGCGTGAATTGCTGCGCATTTCCGAAAGGGAACGCAGGCGCATCGGACAAGACCTCCATGATCGTCTGGCTTCAAAGCTCAGCGGCGCCATTATGCTCGGTCGCGGATTGCTGAACCGGCTCGAAAAAACCGGATCCGTCGACAAGGAGACGTTGGCAGATCTCGTCGAAATCATCAGGGAGAGCACCAGAGAAGCGAGACTTCTCAGCAAGGGGCTCATGCCTGTTCGGCCGGAGGAGGAGGGACTAGCTGATGCGCTGCGGGAGCTCTGTCAGCGCAAGAGAGCTATATTTGCCGGTGAACTCAAGCTGGATATTCCGGAACCGACACAGCGGGTTTCACCCGAGGTTGCCGATCAGGTCTACCTGATCGGCAACGAAGCCCTGCATAACGCGCTGAAGTACGCAGAGGCGGATCAAATTGTCGTAGCGCTTTTCGGAAAGGAAGAAGAATTGCATCTGGAAGTGCGTGACAATGGAATCGGTTTTCGGGTTGATGAACAGCAAACCGAGGGCTCGGGTCTGAGCATCATGCGACACCGGGCCGGTATCCTCGCCGGTGAACTTTCCGTCGACTCGAAGCCCGGGTCGGGAACGACGGTAACATGCAGGATTCCGCTCCGTATGACGCATGAAAATACCGATTAGAAACAATTAGATATAGGAAATTAAATGACGAAAAGAATCTATATCGTCGATGACCATCCGGTTGTTCGGAAGGGACTGGCTTTTCTTCTCTCTGATGAACCCGATTTGAAAATGTGTGGAGAGGCGTCGACGGCGCAGGAAGCGCTCGAGGAAATTCCGGAAAAGGAGCCCGACCTCGTCGTCGTTGATTTGTCTCTGGACGGGATGGGAGGGCTGGAACTGATCAAACGCATCACCACCCGGTGGCCCGATGTGCACACGTTGGTGGTTTCGGCGCATGACGAATCGCTCTATGCCGAGCGTGCCCTCATCGCCGGAGCGAAAGGCTATTTAGAGAAAAGCGAGGTGGACCTGAAAATCATCGAGGCCATCAGGCGCATATTCCGGGGGGGATTTTTTGTAAGTGAGGAAATCAATTCCAGGATCATGCAGCAGTATCGACGAGATCATGTGACGCCGGAAAAGGGTCAGAGCGTAGTCGACCGCCTGACGGACCGTGAGCTGGAGGTGTTCGAACTGCTTGGACGCGGCATGTCTACGGCAGATATCGGTGAAGCCTTGAACGTGAGTCCGAAAACCGTGGAATCACACAGAGGACGGATCAAAAACAAGCTCAACGTCGACACTACCACTAAGCTGCTGCAGCGCGCAACCCTGTGGGTCGAGCGGCAGAAATGACAGTTCCTCGGGGGACTCTACAGGATGTGCGACGGCCGGTAACGGGCAGCTTCAGATTATCTTAGAGTCCGATTTTCATTGTACACCGGGTTGCCTCAAGCAAACAGCTTCCAGAAAACAAAGAGAGCCGCGCCGGATCGGTTGCCGGCCCGGGAAAAGCCAACGCGAGAAGTCCGGCACGGCTCGTAAATGGAAGACAAACAATATGCATATTAATAAAGGTCTTCCTTTGCCGATCTCGCACTTACAGGTAATTGATCAAAATGAGCTCAATCGTTTCGACGCCCGTATTCTCGAGTGCATAGAGTACGCGCTTTCTGAAGCGGTCCCAAAATGCAGAGCGACCTTCCCAATGACCCATCAGGAAACTCCTTAGTCGGGTTTGCGCGCTTTCCGGAGACGGCATGGAGAAGCAAGAGCCAGGCTGGACCGCGGCGATGCCCTGCGGTATGCTTCTTTATGTAGGTGCCCAAGCGCATCTGGAGGCATTCGGGTGGGCGAGAGGTGGTTATGCCGACACCACGCGATCGCCAAGCAGGCGATTGATCAAGCTCGAGCGCGCAAGGGCATATCCAGGCATTTGGATGCGCAAGACGCCGTTCCGCGGACATGAGATCGCGAAGAAGCAGATTGCTTAGGCTTCATTCATGAATATGCTCAAGGGCATTTCCTTC
>CAZIIP010000016.1:0-20778 GCA_964539455.1 uncultured Rhodothermales bacterium | reverse complement strand
GGCTCGTACGGTCATTCGATCTGATAGCGGTTTACGGTCTGGAGAATAAGAAGGCGCCGATGGAGGCAGCCCTCGAGCGTCTGGACAAGCTGATCGGCATTTCCCACGACGTCGAATTTGACTATTTGATCATCAGCGTGCTGGATCGTGATCCCGGTCGATCCGCCGAGATGACAAATTTCCTGGTCGACGAACTGAACCGGGTGAATGCCGAGCTTCAGTCGGCAAACGCCGCCAGAAATCGCAGCTACCTCGAACGGCGGTATCAGGCCGTTGAAAGCGACCTTGATTCTATCCGCGCCGCGCTTCAGGAATTTCAGGAGATCCACGGCGTCGTCGAGCTGGAGCAGCAGACGGAGGCGTTTATGACGATGGTAGCGGAGTACCGTACGGAAGCGTTACTGGGGGAGGTCGAATATGAAGCCCTCCGGCGCTCATATGGATCAGGCAATCCATTGGTTGAAAGTGCCTACAACCGTATTCGTGCGGCCCGGCAAAAAGAACGCGAACTACGAAACGGAGCGAGTCCGCTGCTTCCGGTTTCATTTTCGGAATTGCCGGAACGTCTACAGGAATTCGCAGAGCTGAAGCAGGAGGCCCTCATTCGCGCCAGAATGGTCGAAATCGTGCGGCCGCTGCTGGAGAAGGCCCGATTTGAAGAGATAAAGGCGACGCCCGCGGTACAGGTACTCGATCGCGCACAGATCCCTTACGAAAAAGCAAAGCCACGCCGTAGTCTGATCGTTATCGGACTCACGTTTGCCGGTTGCGTGATACTGCCGGCTTTCGTGCTCATGCAGGCCTGGTGGCGATACAATCGGAAACGGATCCGGAATCAGTTCTAGCTTCGATTCAGTGCCATGCCGGATCGACCCATATTCTATGTTACCCGTTTTCTTCCGGGCTATCGCGTGCCGGTGATGGACCGGCTCAACAGGGCGCTCGACGGACGGCTGGTGGTATTCGCCGGACAACCGCCGGGTGGTCAGGCTTTTGAAGCACTCGGCAACGACGCAGCCGGATCATTTCGGTCGGTACCAATCGAGAACCGCTGGCTGTTTGGTGATCGGTTCGTCGCGCAATCATTTCGCAAGGCGTTTTCCGGTTTTCCCGCTCCGCGCGCGGTCCTTGCCGAAGAGGCGCCCCGCTCGCTCACCCTCCCACTGATGCTTCGACGCGCCCGCAGGTCGGGTGCCGGCACCATTCTATGGGGTCACTTCAGCTCGAACAACCGTCCACTTCATGCAGGCCATCCGCTGGATCGGTATCGCCTGTCTCTTGCGCGAAATGCCAATGCGTGCGTCTGCTACACGGAGGGAATTGCCGATCTTCTTCGTCCACACCTACCTGCCGAAAGCATTTTCGTCGCCAGGAATACGCTCGATATGGCGCCGCTTTTTCGGAAAAGAAAGGAATTGGAGCGCGAGGGCCGGTCCGAAGTGCGAAAGCGCCTCGGGTTGCCCAACAGACAGGCCGTTCTCTGTTTTCTGGGACGTCTGATACCTGAAAAGGGGACCACGCTGCTGCTCGACGTGGTCGGGACACTGCAGAAGGATATGAAGGTAACGTTGCTGGTAATCGGTGAAGGACCGGACGGCTCTACCATGCGGCAACGCGTCGATAAGCTTGGTCTTGTGGACGTGCGATTCCTTGGATCGATTACCGGGGTGGAAGAGCTGGGGCCCTACCTGTTTGCCGCCGATCTCATGTTGAATCCGGGCTATCTCGGTCTCTCGGTCAACCACGCATTCGGTATGGGATTGCCCGTCGTCTCCCGCCGTGCACCGGCGGGCATTCGCTATCACTCTCCGGAGGGTGAGTACGTACGAGATGGTGAAAACGGGTTGCTCCGTTCCTGGGAAGATCCATCCGATCTCGTCCGGGGTGTTCACGATGCGCTGGCAATCCGCGAGCGTCTCTCCCAGGGCGCGGTGCGCTTTGCCGAAGAGGAGCTCTTGCTCGAGCGGATGGTAGCGGGACTCGTCGATGCCATCCGGTTTGTTACTGCAAACCGGGTGTAGCGGATCGCATCGCGCCTCCACCCGTCCTACAGCGGTTTGAGACCCGTGATCGTAACACTGAACAGTCCTCCCGTTGGGGCAAATCGCTCATAAGCCGCTTTCAGCTCCGGGCCGTCGATCACCTGTTTCGGCACGATCACTTCCCGGTCTTCACGCACTTCAACGGACCGGAATCCTGCTTCATGCAGAAGCGAGAGATATTGTTGGCGATCAATCGCCCCGCCGATGCAAGCGGCATAGACGGACGCTGCCCCGGCCATTTCCGGAGGCAACACGCCCTCGACCACGAGGTCCGAAACCGTGAACCTGCCCCCTGGACGTAGAATGCGAAACATCTCCGAAAAGGCCCGCAACTTGTTCGGTACCAGGTTCAAGACACAGTTCGATATCACCAGATCGACCGTATTTCCAGCCACCGGCAAATCCTCGATTTCCCCCAGACGGAAATCGACATTGGTAGCTCCCAGTCCGACCGCATTTTTCAGGGCGCGGAGCACCATCGACTCCGTCATGTCAATGCCGATTACGCGTCCCGAAGAACCCACCGCCTCGGCCGCAATAAAGACATCATTGCCGGCGCCGGATCCTAAATCAACAACGGTATCACCTTCCCGTATCTGCGAGAATGCCGTCGGCAAACCGCAACCGAGACCCAGGTCGGCTACACGCCGGTATCCCGATTCGTGCTCGTAAGAAGGTGCGATGGTATTCGACTGGCAACCGCAGCCGGATTCACAGCAAGTGGCGTCTACCTCCTCGGCAATACGGCCGTACGCTTCCCGTACCGTCTGTCTGGCTTCACTATCCGATGTGATTTTCATAGGTAATGTTTTTCGTTTCGACCATATTTCGATGCGCCGCCATCCCTTCAAAAAGCCGGGAAAAGCCGACGGCCGCTTCTTCGACCCCTTTCCAATCTATACAATAACAGGTGCGCGGCGGCACGATTGTGCCCTGAATGAGGCCCGCCTCCTTCAGTACTTTCAGGTGTTGGGATACCGTGGACTGCGCAAGCGGCAGCCGGTCGACAAGGTCCCCGCACACACATACATGGCTTTCAGCGAAATAGCGCAAGATTGCCAGTCGAACCGGGTGCGCAAGCGCTTTGGAGAATCCGGCGATTGTTTCATTCATCGTTTATCGTAGATGTACGATGATATAACTTCACAGTGCCGGAATGTTTCCCGGGCATCCGATAGTATCTTGGGGGTTCGACGAAACCACACAAACTAGAAGACATGATTTATCAGGAGAACATTCGATTGTCTACAGAGGGACACCGGCACATGCAGGATATCACCCAGGACGTGCAGGCTGCCGTCTCGCATTCAAATATCCACGCCGGAACGGCCCACGTGTTCAATGTGGGTTCCACCGGTGCGATCGGCACGATCGAATTCGAGCCGGGGCTCGAGCGGGACCTGCCCGAAATACTCGACAAGCTGATCCCCGCGAGCCGCACGTACGGGCATGAGATGGCCTGGCATGACGGCAACGCGCATTCACATTTGCAGGCGACGTGGCTCGGACCGTCGATCACGGTTCCGATCAGCGACGGTGCGCTGGTCCTCGGTACCTGGCAACAGATTTTCCACTTGGAATGCGACGTGCGTCCGCGCAGCCGCTCCATTGTCGTCACCGTATCAGGCGACCCCCCCGCGTGACCCGTTGCCGTTTTCCACTCGTCGTTATTTGCTACATTTCGAATCTCACACCTAAAGGACCGAACCGAGTCTCTTCAATCATGCATACGCCTACGTACTCTCACTATCTGTTTGTTGCGGTATTGGCCGTCGTCCTAGCGGTTCCTGAGTTGAATGCCCAGACGATGTGTCCGCCGCTCCCCGACCTGAGTGACTGGCCGATTCACGACATGTCACGTCCGAAACCGGAGATCGTTGATCCGGGTATTCATCAGGGACTGCAGCGAACGCCCCAGCCTGCCCCTTCCGATGCCATGGTGCTCTTCGACGGCACCGATCTGGATGCCTGGGAGAGCACCAACGACGGACCGGCCGAATGGAAGGTGGAAAATGGCTACATGGAAGTGGTTTCCGGATCGGGCGGTATACGTACCCGCCAGGCTTTCGGGAGCCAGCAATTGCACATCGAATTCATGACCCCTGCACCCCCGTCCGGAGAAGGACAGGGCCGTGGAAACAGCGGCGTGTTCCTGATGGATACCTACGAGGTACAGGTCCTGGATTCGTACGAAAACGAGACCTATGCGGACGGCCAGGCCTCTGCTCTCTACGGCGAACACCCCCCGCTGGTAAATGCAAGCCGGCCACCGGGAACATGGCAGGTTTACGACATCATTTTTATGCGTCCCGAGTTCGACGACGACGGAACGCTCACGAAGCCCGGTACGGTAACGGTGCTTCATAACGGGGTTCTGACCCAGAATGCAGCGGTCCTGACCGGTCCCACCACACATACCGTTCGCACGCCGTACCAGGCGCACGAAGACGCACTGCCACTCTCATTGCAGGATCACGGCAATCCCATGCGTTTTCGCAATATATGGGTGCGACCGCTGGACTAAGACCGACCGCCGATATGTGAGGACCGGTCCGCCGGCAGCCATAGACGTGGCCGGTTGTCGCCGGGCATAATCCGAAGGTACGGGGGCGCTCAGTTCACTTCCATAATACGGAGGTTGCGCCAGCGCACCGACAGGGGTTCCGGATGATCGGTCTGGTGAACCTGCAAGCCGATAAAGCCCGATGCGTCGAGTGTATCGGTTACCAGAACGCCCGGCACGCCGTTGATCCACGTCCGCAGCTGATCACCGACAGCTTCGACACGGTAGTGATTCCAGTCACCGTGTCTCCAGGCAGCCTGTGCTTCAGGATTGTCATCCAGATTGGCCAGCCAGGTTGCGCGACGCGCTTCGTCATAGATGGCACCACTTTGAATCGGCGGAACGGCGTCTATTTCAACCTGGTAGCCATAAACCCGGTAGTCTTTGAAATCCGCCTCCGAATGTGAACGGAACTGAACTCCGGAGTTCAGGAGTGAATCGACCAAGACCTCGAATTCCAGAATGAAATCGGCATACTCCTTTTTTGTGCAGAGAAATCCGTTGGGCTCACCTTCGACGGTGGTGCCCACGATTACACCATCTTCCAGGCGAAAGGAATGATCGCCGTTTTTTTGTTCAAAATCGTCCAGATTCTCGCCGTTGAACAAATCCGACCACTCATTGAAAACAACCAGCGGCTCCCGGTCTTCGATACGAATGGAATCCCCGGCAGGATCGGTGCAGCTCGACAGAAGCAACAAAGCAAGTGCGAATGACAGCAGGTATTTCATTGTTTTGCGTGTGACGTTGGGAGAATGATCTCTGAAAGATCATGCACCGTTCGGCGAATTGCTACTACGGACGTCCTTTGCCTACCGCAAAGCCCGCCGAATGCCTGCGAAGGTCAGCCTAAAAGGTGGGATTGAGCCTGAACCACAACGTGGGCTCCTTTCTAAAGGAGTCGTTAATGGGCCATGCAATCTCGAAGCGGACGTGCCGGTCGTCAAGAGCGATTCCGGCGCCGGCGGCGTAGAATGCTTCGTCGAAATCGAAGGTATCGAAATCGTCACCCACCCATCCGGCATCTGCGAATCCGAACAGTTGTGCATCGGTGATCAGCATGTCGACCTGTGAAAACGCCACCTCCGCATTCGAAAGCAGCATGCGCGTTCCGGCGTACAAATTTTGCGGATATGCCCGGACCGTTCCGATTCCACCGATGGTAAACCGCCTCTGGGGCGGTGCGAATGCCGTAGCGTATCCGCCGCGGCCCCTGATGCTGATCCCCACATCCCGCGCAACGCGGAAGAACGCGCGTCCGTCGGCGACATAGCGATTGAATGAAAAATCCCCGCCGAAGTCCTGCCCCAATTCAGCCGTCACCCTGATCGCGGCTCCCTTCGGGTGTCGATAGAAACGATAGAATTCTCCCGCTTCAACGGCCACGACCAACTCATTCATGTGGCCGTCGGCAACAGGAGGATTCGCCCGGAAAGTGCCGTCACGGAAAACGGACCAACTGGTAGAATTGACGAGACTTCTTTGATCGGCACTTCGGTATCCGACCCTAACGGAGGCGTCCGCCGCACGAAAATAGCGTTTCAGGTAGACATTCCAGCCTTCGCTCTCGTAGTAGTCGAGAAAATCGTTTCTGAAGAAAAATGAAGCGAGAGAATTCTCCCATTGATCCACCTTCCAGGTATCTTCAGAGGCCGTATTCTTGTGGTAGGACACACCCGCGGTCACACCAAAGTCTGAATAGCGGCGTGTGTGACCGATCTTCGTCTCGAATCCCGCCTGGTATCTGATGTCGTCGATCCCGAAGGCATAACCGATCTGGCCATAGAGCTTGGACCGCCTGGATGATCCAAAGCGGATCGGTTCGACGTCCAGCCCCAAAACAAAGCCGTCGACGCGGTTGTAGCGCAGGCCGGGGAGGTCTGCGTAGAACGGCACGGATCCAAACATCGTGACGATGTGATCGCCGAAAGGGTCGATGCCGTAACCATAACTTGAATGCCCGGGCCACCGGTGTGCGTTGCTGCGCCAATCGTACGTGCGCTCCGTCCTGCGGGCGTTCCCGTTCTCTCTGCCGGCGGTTTCAAGGGTAACTTCGACACGGCGCATACCGGACGACCGCGAGGCTTTTGCCAATTCGCGTTTCACGTCCGCCAGTTGTCTCTCGACCTTTGCCAATTCGCGGGCCAGGCGCGCCTCACCATGTGTGGTGGCCTGTCGACGCATCCGTTCGATTTCCCGTTCGATCCCGGCTACGGCGGCATCCATCTCCTCAAAGGTGCGTGCCCGCTGCATTCGCCGTGCACGGTCCTCCACCCATGATTCCGCAGATCCAACCTGATCGCCTACCCAGATGAGCACCTCGGCGACGGCTTCACGTACCGACTCGAGTGTAGACATTACGATCTCCCGGTCGGATCCGTCGGCCGGGATCCCGCTTTCACGGTACTGGGCACGGGATGTGCGGGGGAAAAGGGTGAGAATCAGAAAACAGAAAGCGAGAGAACGAAGCGTTGCGGACATGGCTACCCGTCGCAATGGCTTGTTGCGGAATGACCGAATAAATGGATTACGTTTCGGCCACAGGGAATGTTACACCGAAGAAGGTAACTACGCGGGCCGGCGCCGGAATGCCGTGGAGGCGGAAGACCCAAGCCGTTGCCTGCCGGATAAGGCTTGAAGATAGAGGTACCTTCGCGGTTCGCCGAACTGCGGGCGGCGTGCAGGAGCTGCGCATCCCCAACGAATCGCTATTTGCGGAAGAGGTGCTTGGCGATGAACCAGATGTTTTCTTTTCGTTCACGCAAGCGGCGCGTGTAATAGGGCAACCAGTCCGTGCCATACGGCACATAAACCCGCATGTGGTTGCCCTCCATCGCCAGTTTCCGCTGGGTTTCCGGACGAATCCCATAGAGCATTTGATATTCGAACCGGTCGGACGATATTGTGTGCTCCCGTATAAACGCATCTACGGCACCAAGCAAGCGGTTGTCGTGGGTGGCGATTCCCGGAAAATGCGCCTTCAGGATGAGCTTTTTGGCATAGTCGAAATACCGCTCGCGAATCGTCTCCATCTCCTGATAAGCGATTTCAGCCGGTTCCCTGTATGCGCCCTTGCAGATCCTGACGCGGGCACCCAGTTCACACATTCGATCGACATCTTCAGCGGTGCGATGCAGGTACGCCTGCAGGACGATTCCGATTTCGTCCGGATATTCGGCATGTGCATCTTCGAAGATTGAGAGGGTTGATTCCGTCAGCTCCGAACCCTCCATGTCACAGCAAACAAACTGCCCGGTCTGCCGCGCAACCTCCAGCAACCGGTACAAATTCTCGGTGCAAAAACCGTGGTCGATGTGCTGTCCGAGCATCGAGAGCTTAATCGAGACATGTGCATCGGTATCGCCGATCCGGGGCAAGGCATCCAGGGACTTCAGAATGCGGATATAAGCTTCTGTGGAACGGGCGGCCACGGAGCGCTCCGAAACGTACTCGCCGAGCATGTCGAGTGCGATGCTGAGTCCATCCTTTCGTAGTTGCTGTACCACCGGCAAGGCTCCATCCAGCGTTTCGGCTGCAACGAATCGTCTTGCCAGAAAAAATGGGAGGCGCATGGGGATCGGGATTGGTCCGGCGCAAAATCCGTGCGCTACTTCAAAAAGTCCAGTGCCTTTTCGAGATCTGCAACCAGATCGTCCACAGACTCCAGGCCGATCGACAGACGAATGAGCGAAGGGGGCGTTCGCGTAGGCTTCGCTTCGATCGATGCCCGATGTTCGATGAGGCTCTCCGTGCCTCCCAGGCTGGTTGCGCGCGTGAACACCGAAACGTGCTCGGTCAGGGCCAGTCCCTCTCGTTCTCCGCCCGCCACTTCGAACGAAAGCATCCCGCCAAAATCGCTCATCTGGCGTTTTGCCACGGCATGTCCCTCGTTGTATTCGAGGCCCGGATAGTGAACGGCTTGCACCATCGGATGTCCGTCGAGAAAGAGCGCGATGCGCCGGGCACTTTCACACTGCATTCTGAGTCTTGCGGCAAGTGACCGCATTCCGCGCAACGCAAGCCAGCAATCGAGCGGCGCAGCTACCGCACCGCCTCCCATCTGCAGCTCCCTGATTCGACGAAAACGTTCCGAGTCGGCCGACCGTGATACGAGGGCGCCACATAATACGTCTGAGTGACCGGCGAGATATTTGGTTACCGAATGAAGCACCCAGGTAGCTCCGTGCTCCAGGGGTCGCTGCAGCACGGGGCTGCACCAGGTACTGTCCACAACCAGTTCCGCCTCCGCTTCATCTGCCAGAGCGGCGAGTGCCGCTATGTCGGTTATCTTCACCATCGGATTGGAGGGCGTTTCCGCCCAGATGAGCCGTGTTTCCGGCTCGAGGGCATCGGCAACGTTTTCCGGTTTCGTTTGGTCGACTTCCGTGAAGCGCACGCCCCAGCGACGAAAAGTATCCAGGAGGAGCGTGCGCACCCCGTGGTAGATGTCGTCGTGCACCACTACATGGTCTCCGGGACCAAGGCTCTGTAAAAGCGTCATTGCGGCCGCCATGCCGGATGAAAAGGCGACACATGCTTCGCCGCCCTCCAGTTCCGCAAGGGTTTTTTCGAACAAGTGCCGGGTAGGATTGTCCCAGCGGCCGTATACATAACCTTTCGGATAGGAGCCGTCCGGTTCCCGCTCGTAGGTGGTCGAAAAGTGGACCGGAGGCGTGACCGCGCCGGTGGTAGCATCGATTTCGCAGCCTGCTTGTGCCAGGCGCGTTTCTATTTGTACCATATCTTTGTCTTTATTCATCCTAAAGCGTATCTAGTCCCGACATATTCGATAATGCCGACCCGTATATGGAAGGCAAGCGTGCATGAATGTAACAAGCGCCCGATTTCTGCGGTGCTTCGCGCAACATGTCACGGGTACTCCCGTACAGCATGCCGGACTGCCTGAAGAAACACATCTATTTGGTGGTCTGTTGGGTAGCAAACGCGGGCTGGTCAGGGGTGGCCGGCCCGCGTTATTTTTTTGCGAGACGAGCTTCGTCTTTGCGCGTCCAGTGACGCCCGGATTCGAACAGAAACAACGTATGCCGGTACAGCCGGCTTGTGCTGTAGAATGCATCAGATTCGAACAGCGTGTAGCGGCCGGTGTCGAGCACCAGTGCTTGTTGCGCCGCCGGCGTGCGGATATAGTCGCCCCGATCGAGTGCGTAGAGCACGCGCGAGATCGGATTTCCTGGATTGGGAAACAGGTCCATAACAAAGAGCCACCGAGCGTTCTCGGCCGTCCAGCGAAGCAGGTTGCCCACCTCCTCATCGGACAGGTGATGCAGCACGCTGATCAGGAAGACCAGGTCGAATCGCTCGTCCGAGTTCCATTGCGTCACATCTCCCAACCGAAACGAGGCATTCTCACGATTCCGATGCCGTCTTCGCGCCGCTTCAACGAATGGTTTCGACCGGTCTATCCCGACATATTGACCGGGAACCAGATCGACCCAGTTGCCCGTCCCGCACCCGATGTCCAAGACGCTTTCGAACGGGATCCGCGACAGGAACCTTCGCATCGGCTCCATCTTGCCGCCATCGAGTATCACCTGGTTAAGGTTGAAGATTGCCGGGTGCTCGAACAAATTGTATAGCCGGCGATAGAGACGGGTTGATTTCATCAATGCACGTAGCTTCCTGCGTTGAAGTCGATGGTCGTTCCGGTCGCATGATCGGCCATTCCGCTTGCCAGCAGCACAACCATCGGTGCGATATCGTCGGGTTCGGTCAACCTCGTCAGCGCAAGATCCTTCGCCGCATGTGCCTCTCCGTACGTGTCGATGAACGACTGTGCCATATCGGTACGGGTGAAACCGGGCGCGATGACGAATGCGGTAATGCCGTCTTTTCCGTAAGCCCTGGCGATCGATCGCGTGAGCGCGACCATGCCGCCTTTCGAAGCCGCATAGGCCAGATATGCGCTTGTATCGCCGCGAAAGGCGGCCCTTGAGGCGATCGTAATGAGGCGACCGCCGTTTCCCCGGTTTTTGAACGATTGGATGGCGGCACGCGACAGCAAGGCGGCGGCGCGAAGATTAACGTCAAGAGTCCTGTCCCACTTCTCCGTAAAAGTGGTTGCGGAATCGTCCAGCGGCGAGGAGAGCGCCAGACCGGCGTTGTTTACCAGGCAATCGATTTTTCCATAGTGGTTGAGGACCCGATCGACCAGATCGATGCATGCATCAGGATCCGCCAGGTCCGCGGAAAAAGCGGTCGCTTTACCCTCTAGCGTTTTCGCCATGAACTGCGCCCTCTCGACGTTTCGGTATCCATGCAATGCAACGGTAGCGCCGCTGTCAGAAAGGTGCCGTGCGATCGACGCACCGATGCCGCGGCTCGATCCGGTTACGAGTATGACCTGGTCTGACAAATCAATGTGCATCGCTCCACATGGCTAAATCGAAGTGGGTACGGGTCGTCCGGGCCGTCAATTGCGGGACGGCCGCCTCCAGATCGGCACGGTGGAGCAAGGCTCACCAAACATGACTTTCCGGGCTACGCGCTGGAGACAACCGACGGCATGAATATAGGCGGAAGTCGGCACCTCGTCGCCGGCACATCCCTTGATGACCACCATACGATCGGCGAATTCGTCCCAATCGATTGCGTCCAGCACCATCTTGTAGTGGGCATCCCGTACCGCACCGGCATCACCGCCGGTGACATCGTACGCGATGCCGTACAATTTTGAGGCTGCCAGAATGTAGGCCCACATGGGAATGATGGCATCCGTCGAACAGAAAATGCCCACGTGTGCGCCCTCATATTCCGACCAATCCACCTCCGCCAGTGCACTCCGGTATTCCTTTTCCCGGAGCATCAAACCCTCATAAAGAAAAGGGGCAAGGTCAAATTCCCGCACCGGCCGGCCGTCCCGGTAGTCTTCCAGGTCGAACACGACGAGACCGCTTTCGGCAACTCTGTTTTTTATCGTTTCCATAGTCCGGTTTGCTTTTTTACTGATGGGCTCTCAGTGTGCTCGCAATTTTTCGATCGCCGACTTCAACTCCGAGCAGGCAAAATCAACCTCCTCACCGGTCGTCCCGCGACCCAATCCGATCCGAATCGAGGCGTGGGCCTCTGTCGCGGAAAGTCCCATTGCCGTCAAAACGTGGCTGGGTTTACCGGAAGCGCTCGAACATGCGGAACTGCTGGAAAAAGAAAGCGAGCGGGCGTTGGCAACCAGATCGCCGGCTTTTACACCATCTATCCTGAGACTCGTAGTGCCCGGCAGCCGGTTATTGGGATCGCCGTTGATATGCACACCCGGGACCGATTCCCTCAAGCGTGTATCGAAACGGTCACGAAGCGCCGCTTGCCTGTCGTATTCGGATTGAAGGAGCTGTCCCGCCCGGTCGGCCGCCGCACCAAGGCCGACGATTCCGGGTGTGTTGAGGGTTCCCCCACGCCGCCCACGTTCCTGTCCGCCCCCGTGTATGAGCGGCGCGAGACTGACACGCGGGTTACGCCGTCTTACATAAAGTGCACCTACGCCTTTCGGGCCGTAAAATTTGTGCGCAGACAGCGCCAGCAGGTCAACGGGAGCAACATCGACCTGGATTTTGCCGACCGCCTGTGTTGCATCGGTCATGAACAGCACGCCCCGTGAGCGCACGATCTCGGATATCTCTTCAATCGGAGCAATGACTCCGGTCACGTTATTGGCCCACATCAGACAGACCAGTAGGGTATCCTCCCGGATCGCTTCTTTCAGCGCATCGGGATCCGGCCGGCCATTCGACTGGACGGACAACCGTGTCACGGAGAGTCCCTCCTGTTCCAGCGCCCGGCATGTGTCCAGCACGGCATTGTGTTCCGTACTGCAGCAGATAATGTGATTGCCCTTTGATCTGTATCGTTGCGCCACACCTTTGACGGCCAGGTTGATGGCTTCCGTTGCGCCACTGGTAAACGTCAGTTCCACAGGGTCGGCATGCAACAGCCGGCCAAGTTGTTCCCTTGCCCGATCTACGGCGGCAGCCGCCTCCCAACCTTGCACGTGGGTACTGCTCGAGGCATTTCCAAACCGATCAGCGAAGTAGGGAAGCATGGCTTCCAATACCTGCTGATCAACGGGTGTGGTGGCGTTATGGTCCAGATATAGTGGCATAGCCGCCGAACGATCGATTGGTGTTCGAATATTTGCCCCTAGACGTGACAGGCACGCATGTTATACGCGGAACGAAGCGCTTTGCGCCGGGGATTACGCGAGGACCCGCCTGAGTGTCTGCAATCCCACGTTGCCGCCACAAATAATCACACCCACCCGTTTGCCGGCGAATGCTCCCATGAGCCGGCGAAACCCGGCAAGCGCCACGGCAGCCGCCCCTTCGGCGAGTTGGTGTTGTTCCTTGATGAACCGCCGCATCTCGTTTCGAATCTCGTCCTCGTCGACGAGCACGTGGCGATCGATGAGATGCTTGCAGAGATCGAACGTAATCGCGCCATGCTCGACCCCACCCGCAGTGGCATCGGACAACGTATCCTGAACCTCCCAATCCACGATCTCTCCCAATTGAAGGGACTCAAACATAACCGGTGAGCGCAGGGGAGAACAGGCGATGATTTCGACGGCGGAATACCGTGACTTGACCGCGGCCGAGATTCCGCTTACGAGACCTCCGCCTCCGAGTGCGACGAATACCGCATCCAGCCCACCGATTTGATCGAACAGTTCCAGTCCGACCGTGCCCTGACCGGCGATGACCAGCGGATCGTTGTACGGCGAAATGAACGTTTCACCCGTCAGGTGGGATTGTTCGCGCGCATATTGTTCAGAAACAACACATTCATTTCCGTGCACCTCGACCGTTCCGCCGTAGCGCCCGATTGCATCCAGTTTCTCTTTTTTTGCATCAACCGGCACAACAATGCGGGCCCGGAGGCCGAGTCGTTGGGCGGCGCATGCGACTGCCGCACCATGATTGCCCGTAGACGCAGCGACAACGCCTCGCTCCCGCTCTTTTTCATTCAGTGCAAGTAATCGATTGACGGCCCCGCGAAACTTGAAGGATCCGGTTATCTGAATATTTTCGAGTTTCAGGTAGCAATCGACGTGGCCCTTATCGACCGGAACGCGTATATGATTGACCGGGGTATGGCGAACAAATGCACGCCCCGACCGGGCGGCATGTTCAATAGCTGTCCGTAGTTCTCCCGGCTTCATGGCAACGGTGCCAGGCTCTAGTTCCGCATGATGAGGTTGGGATCGACCACGCTGTCGTTGATCCGCACCTCGGCTTGCTCTTTCAGCTTGCGGATGCCTTCCCGTTGGGCATCCTGCTGCAAAGACTGCACGAGCATCGGCCTGGCCCGCTCGTCCGGGATGTCTACCGTTCGCGTATCGGCGAGTTTGATGATATGGTACCCGTAGCTGGTTTCGACCAGATCCTCGGTGACGTCCCCTACTTCGGCCAGTCCAAAGACCGCATCCTCAAACGGCTCTACCATCTCCCCCCGGCCAAAAAAACCCAGATCTCCTCCTTTTGACGCACTGCCCGGGTCTTCGCTGTGACGGCGGGCAAGGGCGGCAAAATCTTCTCCGGATTGCGCGCTGTCCAGCACCGCAAGGGCCGTGCTTTCGATCTCCCGGCGAGCGGCATCACCTGCCGTCTCGGGCACGAGGAATAGTATGTGCCGGGCCTGAACCTGCCGGGCGTGCTCTTCGGCGAACGCCTGCACCTCGGTATCCGTCGGCTCGTCGATGCTTTCCATCATCGAGCCAAGTACGAGGCGGGGAAGGATGTCCTGTCTGACCAATTCCCGGAGTTCACTTTCCGGCATCCCGCCTAGAGAGGCCTGAAATGCGCTGTCGGACGCATACTGGGAGCGGATATTGGCCAGTTCCTGGTCAACTAGTCCGGAATCGACAGACAATCCCCGCTGTTCGGCTTCGCCGCGCAGAAGGTGATCCATCACGAACTGATTGACGACCCCCGCCTTGACGGTAGGCACCTGGGAGGGATCGCGCATGACCTGCGGAAACATTTCACTGAGCCTATCCATCCGGCCCTGGAAACCCTCCATAAACAATGTATCCGTGCCGAATGGAGAAGAAATCACAGCGACAAGCGAGGGATTGTCATTCAGATCCTCGCCAAGCTGCAGGGCCGCCTCCTCCTCTTGCGGCGCGGTGTCCCCGCAACCGACAGCAAATGCGATCAGCAACAGAAATGGTAGTGATTTAGCGGTACGCTCGACAAGAGCTCTCATCGTGATGATACGGTTGGGGTGGGTGCCCGGCGCGGCGGCGCCGGCGATAAAATTCGGTACGGTTGGGGTGGGTGCCCGGCGCGGCGGCGCCGGCGGTAAAATTCGGTACGGTTGGGGTGGGTGCCCGGCGCGGCGGCGCCGGCGGTACAAAATATCGGTCTGGCGGCGCACCATTCTTACGTGCGACACATCGTTCCGTCAGGAAGAAGAAGAAGAAGAAGGCTTTGGCGCCTGTTTCAGAATGTTGTCAATGATGCCGTATTCACGGGCTTCGTCGGCACTCATCCAGTAGTTTCTGTCCGCATCTTTGGCAACCCGCTCCGCCGTTTTACCGGCATGTCTGCCGATGATTTCCGTAAGTCTCTGCTTGATCCAGAGGATTTCGCGCGCCTGAATTTCGATGTCGGAGGCCGGGCCTTCCGCACCGCCCAGAGGTTGATGGATCATGATTCGAGCGTTCGGCAGTGCGCCGCGTTTCTTCTCGGCACCAGCCGCGAGCAGAACGGCTCCCATCGATGCCGCGAGACCTACACAAATGGTCGATACGTCGGGCGCGATGAACTGCATCGTATCATAGATGCCCAGGCCGCTGTATACGACACCACCGGGACTGTTGATATACAAATTGATATCCCGGTCGGGATCCTCGCTTGCCAGAAATAACAGCTGTGCCACAATGAGGTTGGCAATCTGGTCATTTACAGGCGTACCGAGAATGATGATGTGCTCTTTGAGCAACCGGCTGAAAATGTCGTACGCACGCTCCCCTCGGGTCGTTTGTTCGATCACCACCGGCACCAGCCCGGCGACGGTATCCGATCCCTGCCAGCCCTTTGCAATCTCATCGGGCAGCGACGTTAATCCTCTACTGAATTTTATAAAGTCCTCGACCATAATCCCGTCTTCGGTGGGTAGTATACCTGTTAGCGGATGTGCAACAGACCCCGCTGCCTCATGGTTCCTCGGAGCGAATCAATCGTTGACTGCCGACGGATCCTGCACACGAACGAACCCGACAACCCAATGCACTTTTTGTTGATAGCTTATGACGGATCGGATGCCGGCGCCAAAGACCGTCGTCTTGCGGTTCGCGCCGAACATTTTAAACGTGCAAGAGAAGCCGCTACGGAGGGCACGCTCGTCGTAGGCGGCGCCATTCTAAATGACGAGGGCGAGATGACCGGCTCCGCCGTTATCCTGAATTGCGAGACAAGGGAAGATGCGGAAGCGTGGATCGAATCAGATCCTTACGTGGCCGGAAACGTCTGGCAGTCCATCAGCCTGCATCCCTTTCTGCCGGCCGACCTGTAAGCGATCAGGCAGATATGTCAATCCGACGCATCGACGTATTCGCGGATGAATGCGACGGCCGTCCCGACATCCTGCACGACCAACGCCTTTTCTTCGTCCATCTCGATATCGAATTCCTCCTCGAATGCAGCGACCAACTCGATGCTCTGAAGTGAACTGGCGCCCAGATCGTCGACAAATCGCGCATCGGGCGTCACTGCGGTCTGGTCTACATCAAGCACTTCACAGACAACCTGCACAACGCGTTCCATATCAGATTTCATAGCTGACTACATTTAAGGTAATGGGGGTAAGAATCTGGACTGCAGGGTATCACTTGGGCGTATTTTCGGCAACTTTCTTTTTGAATGCCGCTACGCGACGTGATATCCCTTCGGCCCGTTGCTCCATCTCCTGAATGAAGGCGTTGTTCCCGGCCGTTCCACGAACTGCGGCGAAATCATCCTGAACACGCTCCTCCGGTGCATCCATTCCGAATCCGGTCATCACCGGTTTGTCGAATTCGCGTTTCGCGTCCGTCCGGATTAGACCGAAAAATCGAACCGCCGCCGCCTCGTATGCTTCAGCAATCCTGATTGCCGTGGCCACACCCGGACCAAGCAAATCATCTTCCATGTTTGCCGCAAACGCGGCGTGGACCCACGTCCGCTCTTCCTCGCGATAAGAATCAAATGCATCCTCAAGAAACGACTTCACCTCATTGATCGACGACATTTTACCGCTCGACAAGGCATCCTCCAACCGGTCGACGGTGTGAACCGGAACCAACTGCCCTGCAAGATCGGCCCACCGGAATGGAGCAACATTTTCCTGCTCCGGTTCGACGCCGGTGGGTTTAGCACCTTTCGCAATTTGGGTCTCCATATCGGAGAAAACACGCTCGAGCAGATAGTACCGGATACCCGTCTCGAACAGTCTTATTCCCGTGTGGAGCAGCACCCGCTTGACGTTTAGCCCGCCAATCATGATAGAATCTACCGAGCGCTTGACCGTCTTCTTTTTCTCGGCCAGCATGTTGCGACCCCTGATCATAGCCGAAACGGTGTAAGGGCTCAACACGTCGAACACAATGCGGTCGCGCCTCGAATGAGCCGAACGGCGGTCTCGTTTCGGCCATTTGGCGCCATCTCGTACGGTTCCGACGGTTGCGAGATTAAAGCCGGGGATCATGTACGATTTGCCGTCCGGAGCGGCCTCTATGTGACTAAAGGGAAAGGCTTCCGTATCGAGATTTCCCGAATGTTTCCCGAGCACCACGGAAAAGGCCCCGATTCTGGCGGGCCACATGATGTAGGAGAGCGAACCGGTCTTGCAGCCGCGGAGCAGCTTGCCTTCGTGCACCGGACCCAGCTTGTAGAGATGGTTGGACTGGTTGGTGCCGGAGCCGGCGTTGTAAAAGCTGAACAAGCCTGCAATCAGAAGGGAGGACTTGTGATGGGTGACGGTGTAGGGTCCGGCAAATGCCGCCACGGCCTCCCCGTGGAAGGCCTCGCAATTGGCAAATAACAGCGTATGCTCGGCTGAGAATTGTTTTCCAATGCGGCTTCCCTGACCGACGAATGTCGCGGTCAACTGGGCTCCATCGGTAACGGCTGCACCCTCGGCAAGGATGAAATCGGCGCAGTTCACACCGGCGCCGACTTCAGTGACCGCCTCCCGGTGGCTGAGAATGGTGCCGTTGGTCAGTTTTGCCGGTCCGTCTACGATGGCGAATTCCCCTACGTGGATGTCCCGCATCCGTTGCACGCCCCGGATCGAGGCGCCCCGCTCGATGTGACCGCGATCCCGTTGCCGCGAGTCGGCAAGTTCCAGGAGCCGGCTGCGCAGCTTGTCGATGACGGGCGGCCGGTACCGGTGCAGACAGACGAGATAGGCGATCTGGGCGTCTAGTTCATTGACAATCGGTACTTCCCTTCCTCCTCCTTCGTTCAGTACGGAGACTTCCACCCCATTACCGAAACGGCTATCGCCGCTCGCATCGATCAGTCCGACATCTTCGATACAGACGCCGTCGCCGATATCATAGTCGGCGATCCGATTGCGCACCCCTCTGATCCGAATTCCGGCTCCTATGTTGCAGTTATGTACGGACGCATCGACAATCCCGCAATCGCGATCGCCGACACCTTCGCGTGGATTGTCCATTCGTACACGACCCGAAAACGACACACGCCGGATGCACGAGAGATCGATATCGCCTGCAACGCTGATACGCGACCAGTCGTCACATATACATCCCTGTGCGGAAAGGCTCCTGATTTCGGCGGCCGTTAGTTCCCGGTAGTGTTTCTTATCCGTCATGACTGTTTTTGAGTCGTTCTGCGATTTCATAGGTGTCGGCAGCGATTGCGCGTTCCTCATCCGTCGGAATCACGAACACCGGTATGCGGCTTTCGTCCGAGGTAATGAGCCCCTCGCCCTGGAGCTTCCGGTTTTGGTCCTCCGAGAGCACGATACCGAGTTCGTCAAATCCACGCAGGATGCGACTTCGGACCTCGGGAGCGCGCTCGCCGATCCCGGCGGTGAAGACCACACAGTGCACCTCGCCGAGAACCGCCAGGTAGGCGCCGATATACTTGCGAACGCGATAGGAGAATACGTCGATGGCCCGGTCCGCCCGCTCGTTGCCGTCTTTCGCTTCGCGGAGTAACGTGCGCATGTCATTGGAAAAACCAGACAAACCCAATAGGCCACTCTTTTTGTTCAGGATGTTTTCGATCTCATCTGCAGCATATCCCTTGTCCAGCAGGTAGAAAACAATTGCAGGATCGATATCTCCACTTCGCGTGCCCATCACCAGACCCTCCAGCGGGGTCATTCCCATCGAAGTGTCGACGGAGTAGCCGTTTTTAACCGCCGCTATCGAGCATCCGTTGCCCAGGTGGCAGGTAACTGCATTCAGATCGTATTTGTGCCTTCCGAGCATCCGGGCGGCCCGCCGGGCCACGTACCGATGTGAAGTGCCGTGAAATCCATAACGTCGGATGCCATGTCGTTCGTACCACTCCAGGGGCACGGCGTATAGATGTGCGGTGCGTGGAATGCGGGCATGAAACGCCGTATCGAAACAGGCGACCTGCACGGCGTGCGGCAACGATCGGTCGGCCGCGCGAATGCCCGTCAGGTTTGGCGGATTGTGAAGAGGAGCCAGCGACGAGTTGGTTTCGATCGCATTTAGTACCTCCTCGGTAATGTGGACCGACCCGGTAAAGGATTCGCCGCCATGGACGACGCGGTGACCCACACCCTGAATCTCGGCCAGGTTTTTGATCACACCGCCCCTGTCGGTCAGCGCAGCCAGGATGACATCCATTCCCTGCTTGTGATCGTGGGCTTCCACGGGCGTCTCATAGGAGGAATCCTTCGTCCGGCGGGTATGCATGCTCCCCTCGACACCGATCCGGTCGACCGATCCGCGGGTGAGCAACGCGCCCTCCGGCATGTTGTAGAGCCGGTATTTAATGGATGAACTGCCACAGTTGACAACAAGTACGATCATTGGAAGCAGCAATTGGCCGGTTAACGCATTGCGAGTGAGATAGCCGTAGTGGCGACAATATCGTCCACCGTCGCACCTCTGGACAAATCGCTGATCGGTTGCGCAAATCCCTGCAGGAAGGGACCGATCGCGCGTGCTCCTGCCAGATATTGGGTCAATTTATATGCCACGTTGCCCGTGTTCAGATCAGGAAATACCAACACGTTCGCTTTTCCGGCGACTGCGCTCTCCGTCTTCACCTTCTTTGCGGCAACGCGCGCGATCAGTGCGGCGTCGGCTTGCAACTCACCGTCGAGTGCCAGATCGGGGGCTTTGCGTTTCGCGATCTCGACGGCGCAGCGCACTTTCTCTACCTCGGGATGGTGCGCACTTCCTTTCGTGGAAAACGACAACAGTGCTACGCGGGGAGTTTCGCTGAGCAGTTTGGCCGCACTTGCGGCAGACGCGAGTGCAATGTCTGCAAGCACGTCGGCGGACGGATCGATCGTAACGGCACAATCCGCGAAAATAAACGATCGGTTCTCTTCACCCTCGAATTGGGGCACGACCATAAGGAAGAAACTCGACGGCGTGCCGATGTTTTCGGCCAGACCGACGCTCAGGGCTGCCGCCTGGATCACGGACGCTGTCGTTGCCGATACGCCTCCTACCATGGTATCCGCCTGACCTTCGGCCACCATCATGCCGCCAAAAAACAGCGGCCTTCGCACGAGGCGCCGGGCAACGCCCGTTTTGAGCCGGCGCTTTTCCGCATACCGGTCGACGAATGCGGTCAATCGTTCATCCGTTTGCGGATCCAGTGTTTCGACATCCGAAAGATCGACCTTTGCTTCCGCCGCGGACCCGGCCATTGCGTCGGGAGGACCAAGAAGGATCGGATGTGCCAGTTCGGCGTTTTTCAGCCGTCTGGCGGCGCGCAGTATACGCGGATCCGTTCCTTCAGGGAAGACGACGCGCAATCCGCGTCCACGGACGATTTCGGAAAATTTCTCAATTACATCCACGATCGTTGTTCGGTTGGCCTGCGTTGCTATTGTTTTGCCGGTCGTATTACCGGTTGGATAATCTCCAGCGTTAGCCGGGTGCGTCGCCGTCCTGTGTTTCGTGTATGCCGGACTGCTCTTTCAGACAGCGAGCCATGGCATCCC
>CAZIIP010000015.1:0-21382 GCA_964539455.1 uncultured Rhodothermales bacterium | reverse complement strand
ATTCGGATCATCTTCCACGACCATCCGGACGGCCTTTTCGCGCCAGCGTTTGTCGATGCCGAAGCTCAGGATTCGGTTCAACAAATCGTACCGCGGGGCGATATGATCGAACATCGCCCGGATCTGCGTCTTTTTTCCCGGCTTCTGACCGACAACAGGATGGTTATCGGGTATTCCCAAGGGTAGGACACCAAATGGTTATGCGGAGACTGGTTATTGTAGCACTACCGAACGATGAACGGGACGAGAGGATTCCCGGTCCCAATACGCACTAACAGGTCCTGTTCGAGCGGGACGATCGTGGCGACGGTTGCAACGGATTTTTTCGACGGCGAACGAATCATGGTGCCGATCCACCGTTGCCGTTCCAGGCGGCCATTCCCGCGAACGGTTCCCAGCAGATGGGCCTTCCGATGGCACCTTCGAGTCTGCGTTCGTATTCCGAACGGGGTATTTCCACGGCACCGAAGCGTTGCAGATGCGGTGTGATAAACTGGATATCATGCAGCAGAAACCCCTTCTCTGCGAGGTGGCGCATGAGACATACCAGCGCCACTTTCGAGGCGTTTGAAACCGTATGAAACATCGACTCTCCAAAAAACGCACCGCCCATCGCCACTCCGTAGAGACCACCGGCCGGCTCTCCGTCCAGGTAACACTCGACGGAATGAACGAATCCAAACGTGGCAAGCGTTTCGTACACCGCTACCAACTCATCCGATAACCAGGTGTCGGAAGCGTCCAGCCGAGGCGCCGCGCACGCCCGCATGACTCCCGGGACGTTTTCGTCGGAAGACACGCGGAAAGGGTGTCGCCGCATCAGCTTTCTCAGGTTTGTCGGAACGTGGAAATTCTCGATCGGCAAGACGGCTCGGGGGTCCGGAGCATACCAGTGAATCTCGCGGGATCCGTCCGGGTCCGCCATCGGAAAAACGCCTCGCGCGTATGCAGTTAATAGAAGATTGGGATTTATGGACACGCGTTCAATAAAATGCCGTTCGATGTCGCCGGATGCTCTGCCTTCATTCTGATGAATGAACGGTTCGTCCACCAGGTTTCCCGACTTTGCCGCCGCACGGGTGTTTTGGCACAAACAAACGATCGCGCCTCGACGCCATATCTTTCCATTGCCGGATCTTCAATCCCTGATTTGAGTTGAGAAAGGGCTATTCAACCGTTGAAGCCAAACGCTGTCGGGTACCTGCAGCGCCAACCTCCACGCCGGGAAGATGGGATTCAAGAACTTCGTGCCCCCTTCGATTGTCCGAAAGCTGTCTCTGTTCCTCATCCTCGGCGTGCTGGTGTCCGGCGCCGCTCCCAATCGCGAGGCCGGAAATCGATATCCATTTACAGGGGACGTCCTGTCGACGCCGTATGGTGAAATCCTGAGTGGAACACTCATCGTCAAAATGGCGAGTGGTGCCTCGAAGGCCTCCATCATGGCCGGCAAGGAGGCGGGATTATTCGGATTCACGGATGCCCGGCCCATGTTTTCGATTCTTCAGAATCGGGCCGGCAAGCGAAGCCAATCCCTGTCTCGGATCATGCGCATCGCGTTCGCTTCGAGCGCCGATCCCCTTCGCGTGGCGTCGGCCGTGTCCAGGCGGCCGGACGTGGAATACGCAGTTCCCTACCGCGTGCACCGCACTTCCGGGACGCCGCCGGCCTACGACCTCACCCCGGCCGCTGCGGCGCCGCTGCTGGTGACCCCAAACGATCCCCGCTTTCCCGAGCAGCAGTATCTCAGCCGTATCGATGCGCAGAGCGCGTGGGATATCGCGCGGGGAGAAGACGGCGACGTGGTGATCGCGATCGTCGACGGCGGGACCGACTGGCGACATATCGATTTGCGGTCCAATGTCTGGGTCAACGAAGGTGAGATTCCGGGAAACGGGGTCGACGACGACAATAACGGTCTCATCGACGACGTGAACGGCTGGAATTATGCCAATGGAACGGGAGATCCTACGGGACTCGAGGCTACACCGGAGAACGCACGGCACGGAACATGGGTAGCCGGCATAGCCGGTGCCGTCACGAACAACGCGGAGGGCATCTCGTCCGCCGGTTGGAACACACGTTTCATGCCCATCAACACCGGATCGGACAGTGAGGAATTCGACAACCTCCTCTTCTTCGGCTTCCAGGGAATCATCTATGCCGCAGTGATGGGCGCGGATATCATCAATACCAGCTGGGGCGGAATCGCTCCGCCCGATCCGTTTGAACTGGACGTCATCGAGTTCGCCTACGAGGAAGGTGCCCTGATTGTCGCATCGTCGGGAAATGAGAACATCAATAGTGACGAGGTATTCGTGACACCGGCAGGATACGACAAGGTGATGGCAGTCGGAGCCACGTTCGACCGCAATGACACCCGGGCCGGCTTCTCCAACTACGGGGTCAATGTCGATCTCTTCGCTCCCGGGATCAACATACTGACCACCGGACCCGACAACGTGTACAATGCACCTGGTGGAACCTCGTTTTCGAGTCCGTTGGTCGCCGCCGTTGCCGCATTGGTTAAGACGCACAATCCGGAGTTTTCAGTCGACGAGGTGCGGCAGCAGGTTCGTGTCACTGCGGATGACATCAACGGCGCCAATGCATCCGTATACAGGGGACGACTTGGAAAAGGGCGGCTCAATGCTTTCAGGGCGCTTTCCGAGTTGAACTGGCCTTCCGTCAGAATTGCTTCCGTCGACGTCGAGGAAATTTCCGGAAACGGAGACGGATTCGTGCAGGGTGGAGAGCGCGTGGGACTCGATGTCGCTTTCACAAACATCCTGAGCCCGGTCGCCGGCCTGAACCTTTCACTTTCCGCCGACGATTCGCTGCTCACTTTCCCAAAATCGGAAGGATCGATTGCTTCGCTTGCCGGCGGAGATACGCAGACAGTCCGGTTCGAAGTCGATGTGTCGTCCGGCACCCCCCAGCTTCACAAAGCCGTCATTTTTGTCGACATGGAAGCCGGTGATTATACCGACCGACACGTGTTCAGCTTTACCGCCAATCCTCCGGCGTTTCTCAACCATGATTCGGGCAGCATCCTGACGTCGATTACCTCCGAAGGCAATCTTGGATGGGTTGATACGGCCGGCGACATCACGCCGTTCGGTGCCGGTTTTCAGTTCGCGTCCACCCAGTTGTTGTTCGAAGGGGGACTCATCGTGGCATCCGGTCCAACCAGCGTCGCCGATGCCGTTCGTGGGGCAGACCCGACCGTTCAGGAAAAGGATTTTGTGCCGACACCCGACACGCCACTGCAGATTATCAGTCCGGGAACATCAACTGCGCAGGAGGGCCGGGTGTCGTTGTCGGATGCGGGCGCGGACAATCCGATGGAGTTGTCGATCGACCAGACGTCGTACGTCGATACGGTGGCCGGCCGCGATCAGTTTGCCATCGTCAAATACCGCATCACCAACCATTCCACCTCACGACTCGACAATCTGTATGCGGGTCTGTTTTTCGACTGGGATATATCGGAGAACGGACAGACCGATATTGCGCGGTTTGACGCAGATCGAAAGTTGGGGTACGTCTCCAATGCCGCAAATCTATCTGTTGCCGGTGCCGGCACACGGCTTCTGTCCTCCAACGGTCCTGTTACGTTTCACGCAGTCGACAATCCGGATGAGATCTACGACGATTTTACCAAGACCGAAAAGTGGAATTTCCTGAGCCGGGAAACCGGAACGCGCAGCCTCGATCAGACGGACGCGTCTACCGTTCTCGGAACGGGGCCGATCACACTGCTTCCAACCTGTGATGTGGAGGTGGCGTTCGCGGTCGTTGCCGGCCGCGGTCGGGGAAATTTCCTGGCAGCCGCCGACTCCGCTGCAGCACTATGGATAAGGGAATTACGCCCGACACCGGCCATGAACAATGCGCCCAGGATTACGGACACGTTGGGTGACGCTACGGTTGCAGAAGGTGAAACTCTCACATTCACGTTTGTGGGTACGGATGAGGATGTATGCGACGTAACGTCATTCGAACTAATTGAGGGTCCAAACGGTGCGGTTTTGAACGGCAGGAGTGGTCTTTTCCGGTTTTCCCCTGATTTCGATCAGGCAGGCACGTATCCGTTGGTGGTCTCGTTTTCCGACGGCTTCGCAGCCGATACGGTTCGCTCTCTTCTGACCGTGGCAAACACCAACAGGGCTCCCGCCTTCATCGATCCACCTTCTACCGAGCAGGTACTCATCGGCGCAACGCTGGAGGTACGGCTTGAGGCGGAAGATCCCGACGGCGACCCCGTAACGTTCGGCCTTGCCGAACCGGTTGCCAATGTTTCGATCGATTCGACATCCGGACTGCTGTCGTTCAAACCCGGTAACGAGCAGGCGGGACAGGCGGACATTCGCGTGCGGGTGTCCGACGGCCAGGCCTTCGCGGAAAGCCTGCTTCAGGTATCGGTGATCGTTCCCGAGTTCGCACTGGCGGATGTCTATCCAAATCCGTTTTCGCCACCTACAAGTATCAGAGTACAGGTAGCTGAACGGGGAGCCCTGCTCGTAAGAATCTATGACGTAGCCGGCCGAGTGGTTCGAACGCTCGTGGACGAACAGGTTGAAATCGGGGTTTACACCTACAGGTGGGACGGGCGTGCCGAGTCAGGCGAGAAGCTCGCGGGTGGTGTTTATTTCTGCCGTTTACAGGCGGAACAGGAGGGCCGAGAGGTCGACAAAATTATAAAAATGGTATTGCTTCCCTAGGAGTTTGTCAGACTTGAAAAACAGGCCTGATGTTTTTATTTAACTTACGTGCGGCCAGCGTCATGACAGATTTGTTGCAAATATGGAAGTACGCTGAAAGGCCGACGGACTCCTAGGATTTGTTTGCGTCCCGGCAACCAACTTTTTCCCGGATTCGAGAACCATTCATGCAAGCGGCATCACACGTCGCGCGCCAATAGCCATACACACCAGATCAATTGAGAGCATCGCTATGGGACTGTTTGATTTCAATACGGGTGTCTGTCGGCAAAAAGATATCCGGCGGCCCCGGGGCGGAGGAGATCCGCGCTGACAACGCCTCCGCCGAACAACAAGATGAGATCTCATGGACTCCCCCCGCATTCTTGTGACCGGAGCAACCGGTATGATCGGATCGGCACTGGTTCGCCGCCTCGTCGCGTCGGGAGAACGTGTCGCCATTTATCGCCGGTCGTCCTCCTCCACCGATCTACTGGGAGAGGTCTCCGGCCAGGTGGATCACCGGCTAGGTGACATGACAGACATCGAGTCGATCCACAAAGCCTTCGCCGGCATTGACGTCGTGTTCCACGTAGCCGGTCATATCGGCTTTGGCGGTCGGGGAACCGAGGACCGCTTGCGGAAGGTGAACGTCGAGGGGACGGCACACATCGTCAATGCCGGTCTGGAGCATGGCATCGACCGTCTGGTCGCAACGTCGAGTATGGCTGCATTCGGTAAACCGAAGGATCCGGACGAATTGATCGACGAGCAAACCGACGGCCGGCCTGCGGACGGCATTTCGGCATATGCCCTATCAAAATACGGGGGTGAACTCGAGGTTCAGCGCGGCATTGCCGAGGGCCTCGATGCCGTCATCGTCAATCCCGCGCTGGTATTCGGGGAAGGCCGCTCCGGTGAGAACACCTGGCGTTTGGTCGAGGCGGTGCGTGACGGCCGGTTGCCCGGCTATCCTCCGGGTGGCACCAATGTAGTGGATGTGCTCGATGTGGTCGAAGGCCATATTCAGGCGCTTCATCTTGGGAAGTGTGGCGAGCGGTATTTTTTAGGTTCGGAAAACCTGAGTTGGCGTGAGATTATGACCACTCTGGCACACGCCCTGGGTGTTTCACCGCCCCGCTTTCGCATTCCACCCTTTCTGATCCTCAGTAGCGGCCTGTTCATGCAGTCGGTCGCCCGCCTGCTTGGTACGGAGCCCCGATTATCGCTCGAAGCGGCGAGGCTATCCATTAAGGGCAGGCGGTATTCCAATCTCAAAGCAAAAACGGAGCTCGGACTCTCATTCCGAGCATTCGAGGATACGGCCGATCGGCTGGCTTCGGCATTTGCTTGAGAGGAGACCGGCCGCCGCTATCCCTTTTGAACCGCGCCCTGAACCGCGCCCGGCGGCAAGGCCAGCGCGTAATCGGCCTCCACGTCGCCCTTGGCCATGTCGCGCAGCTTTCGCTTCAGGAGTCTCCTCCGCATCGGCCGAATGCGATCCGTAAACAGAATTCCGTTAAGGTGGTCGAATTCATGTTGCACCACGCGGGCCGGCATTCCGGAGAGTTCCACCTCGTGCTGTCTCATGTGTCGATCCAGGTACCGCAATCGTATCGCCACCGGACGAACGACCGTCTCCAGAATATCCGGTATCGACAAACAGCCTTCTTCGTATTCGGACGTTTCCTCGCTCACCGCCGGTATCTCGGGGTTGACGATGGCCACCGGTCCATCCCATACTTCCGGCATTTCGCCCGACGCTTCGTCGTCTATCTGCTTCGATACTTGCGAGAGATCCATCACGAAAAGTCGCTCCGTCCGTCCGACCTGGGGTGCTGCCAGGCCGACGCCCGCGGCTTCGTGCATCGACTCGATCATATTATCCAGAAGCAAATCAAGGTCTTCGCTTGCTTCGTCTACCGGCTCGGTTTCGACGCGTAGCGCCGGACTGCCGAAAACGTGGATGGGTAAAATCATGGGTGCGTATGTTCAGACTGATCTGATCGCAGGGCATCGAGATACTGCTGAAGAATGACGGCTGCGGCCGCTGCGTCCACGCGGCCTTTGTCGCGCCTGGCCTTCCGGCGCACACCCGCCTCTATAATCGCCTGACGGGCCATAACGGATGAGTAGCGCTCATCCCAGCGGTAAATACCGACGTTCGGCAACGCCTTTCGAAGCCGCTTTTCGAATGATTGTACGAATGCCACGGCATCACCTTCCGTCCCGTCTTCTTTCAGCGGCCAGCCGACCACAAGCCGCTCGATACCGGCGGATTCATTCAGCCATTTGAGCTTCTCAATTGCCTTGTCCGGGGCATAGGTACCGACCGGTTGCGCAAAAAAGCGCAAGGGATCGGACTGTGCGATGCCGACCCGGCGGGTGCCAACGTCGACACCTACTATGCGTTTTTCAGCAGTAATGTTGGTTCTCCCCCGGGCAGGAGCGCCATGCGGTCTATCCGCATTTACGCATCCGCACTGCCTTCCGGAATCGAATAATTCAAATCGGCCAGCGGCTTCTGAAGCTGCTTCCGAAGACGTTTCCCGGGTTTAAAGTGCGTCTTCCGGCGACTTGGAATAAACACCGTCTCGTTCGTTTTGGGGTTACGCGCCTTTGGCTTGGCGCGTGTCTTCTTGACCTCGAAAACCCCAAAATCACGCAACTCGATGCGTACCTCGGGATCTGCTTCAAGCATCAGATCGCCGAGTGCCCTAATTACGGAATGAACCCAGGGTTCGCACTTGTATATCGGATCGCCTTGTAGTTCGGCCACACGACGCGCGACATCCTTTTTAGTGAGGGTTTCGATGCGATTTTCAGACATTTCTGTCTCCGCTATCTTTTTGTGGTGGTGTTTGCATCAGGTGCCCTGCTCCGGACTGTTCGAGAGGCATTACTCGGACCTGACCTCTGCCGGAGCGTTGATTCCTGAATCTTTATCAAATCGTATCAGTGAATGATAGCCCAGCCCGATATGTTTCGCAAATAAAGCCCTGAAGAATTGTGCGTTAGGGCATCTACGCAGGTGTGTTTTCCGTGAAGCGATAAACACCGTGGATTCCCCCGATGTTTTGCAGCCGCGCCATCAGTTTTCGAAGATGCTCGAGATCATTCACATCCAGTACGATCGTGCCGTCGAAGACCCCGTCTTCCGCGTCGACGACGAGTGAACGGATGTTTGTTTTGAGTGATTTCGAGATGACCTCCGTTATTTCGTTTACGATGCCGACGCGGTCTTCGCCCATTACCCGCAGTCCCGCCATGAACTGCATGTCCTTCTGGCGTGACCAGGAAATCGGTACGATTCGGTCCTCGTTCTGGAGCAGATTGGGGACATTCCGGCAGGTCGTTCTGTGTATTTTGATTCCCCCGTTGCGGCTTAGGTATCCGATGACCTCGTCTCCCGGGATGGGATTGCAGCAGGCGGCATAGGTAATCGCGATATCGGTTACGCGTTCGCCGTCGATCATCAGGGCAGGTGCACCCGACTGCGCCTGGTCGAGGAATCGTTCGTGCTGCAACTGCAGCAAATCGGCGTCTTCACCGGCAGCCTCGCGGGCGCGCTTTTCCTCGGTTTCCGCAATCAACTTGACCAGTTCATCCGGGTTGAAGAGCCCTTTTCCGATCTCCAGATGCATCTGCTCCAGATTCGGAAACCGCAACTTCGTAGCATACCGGCGCAGTTCCGTATCACTGATATCGATCTGCGCCTTGCGGGCTTTCTTCTCCCAGATCTCCTCGCCGGCTCGAACGGTGGTACGCTGTTCGTTGTTGAGATAGTGCCGGATGCGGCTTCGGGCTTTTTGCGTCACAACGAACTGCATCCAGCCCGCATTGGGAGATTTGCTTTTCGACGTATTGACCTCGACCTGGTCGCCGCTTTTCAGCTTGTGGGAGAGGGGAACAAACTTATTGTTGACCTTTGCCCCCTTGCACTGCAATCCCACTTCGGTGTGGATATGAAATGCGAAATCGACCGGAGTCGCGCCGTGTGGCAGGATGAAGAGGTCCCCCCGGGGTGAAAAGACGTAAATCTCCTCGCCGCTGAGGTCATGTTGAAATTCCTGGACGAATTCGGTTGCACGATCGGCATCAGGATTGTCGAGCAACTCGCGGACCCAGGCAAATCGTCTATCCCACTCGGACATACGGTCCGATTCATCGCCCTCCTTGTATTTCCAGTGCGCAGCGACGCCCATCTCGGCGACCTCATGCATTTCCCGGGTGCGGATCTGCACCTCGACGGGTTTGCCGTCATGACCGAGCACGGTGGTATGGAGACTCTTGTAGCCGTTTGCTTTCGGGACCGAGATAAAATCGCGGAAACGCTCCGGAAGCGGTTGATAGGAGTCCGTGATGATAGAATAGGCCCGCCAGCAGTCCTCCTTGCCCTGCCGGCCGTCGGTATGGACGACGACCCGGATGGCAAACAAATCATAGATCTCCTGCAAGGTTTTCCCTTGCTGTTGCATCTTGCGATAGATCGAATAGATGTGTTTCGGCCTTCCATAGATATCGAACTGGAGACCGGCATCTTCGAGTGCGCGCCGGATCGGTCCGATGAAACGGTCGACGTAGCGTTGTCGCTCCCGCTTCTTGGCACGCAGGTTGCGCTTGATTATGTAAAACGCCTCCGGATCGAGTACTTTCAGCGAAAGATCTTCCAGATCGTTTTTCAGCGTAAAGAGGCCGAATCGATGGGCCAGCGGTGCAAATAGATCCCGCGTCTCGATCGCAATCTTGTACTGCTTTTCTTCGGGAAGGGAGCTGATCGTGCGCATATTGTGCAGCCGATCGGCAAACTTCACCAGGATTACCCGGATGTCTGACGCCATGGAAAGCAACAGCTTCCGGAAGTTTTCCGCCTGCCGGACCGCGATGCTGTCAAAGCTTCGTTCGATTTTGGTTAATCCGTCTACGATGAGAGCCAGATCTTGACCAAACTGCGCCTCGATGAGTTGCACGGTCGCCACAAGATTGTCCTCGACCACGTCGTGGAGCAGCGCCGCCGCAACCGTAACCTCGTCGAAAGGAATGTCCGTCGCGACGATCTGAGCCACTTCCAGCGGATGGTAGATGAACGGATCACCGTCTGCGCGATGAATCCCGGCGTGCGCCCAGTAAGCCAGTTGGAACGCGCGTTCCAACAGATCGGTATCGGTGGTGCCGAGCGAGTCGTGACACGCTCTCAAAAGTTGTTGAAACCGCCGCCGTGATTTGGCATCTATCGGCTGCTCCTCCACCCGCTGCCAGAGGTTTTCAATGTCGATCTGTTGTTCGGCTACTGTCACGTGCGGCAAATATGGAATGAGACGAGGCTCGGTACAGAATTATTAATGCTGGCACGTGTGCAACGTTCCTTTGGTTCGCCATGAGGGTTTACGAACATCCACCGGTTCTCTGCGTTAGTAAATTTCGTGTTTTGAGCGGGCTTGCCGGAGGATTTCGGCATCCCGATGTGGAGGTGATTTGAGATTCGTTGTCCTCTGAACCCAGCCGGCTAACTTCAGCCGCTCCTTTGCACGCAAACGCTGCATGAGAATTCGATCGCGCGCGTGGTTCGCCGCGCTGAGTTGCCTCACCGTATTTGCCGTTTCCGATGCCCCCGGTCAGCACCTCGACTCCCTGCTTGTCGTCGCGCAGACGCAGGTAGACGAAGCCGAGACGATTTCCGATCAGGTACGGGCGTTCACCCATTTTGCGCATATACTCAACCGGGCGGATCGGCACACCGAGGCACTGGATGTCGTGTCTGAGGCGGCCCAGTTGGTTGGCATCCCACCTGCGATCGATGTCCGGCCCAACTCGCTACCAGATTCACTCGGTAATGCCCTGGATATCTTGCTCGTTCGCGCGGTAGCGCACGAAGGCCTTAGCCAGTTTGCCGAGGCGAGAAACGACCTTTCGGCATTTCTCTCCGTCGAGCCCTCCGGCCTTGTCGCTTCCATGGCACGCGCCCGGAGCGACACGCTGGAGTTGCTGGCGATCGGGGACCGGGCTACGCTGGCCAGGTTCGATCCTGACGAGCTGAGTCGATTCCACGACCAGGAAAAAGCCGCCATGCGCATCAGCGTCCTTCCGTTTCTCAATACGACCGAGACGTTGCTCTGGAACTGGGTCGGATACGGTCTGAGCGGCTATCTCCATAGCGTCTTTTCCGAGTTGACCAATTTCGTCGATCCACCTGTCGTACCCAGCAATCCCATTAACTTAAGTGCAGCGCTCAACTCCGTGTCGCTGGGACGTATCTACTCGGAAGAAACACCCATCTCCGAGCCGCAGATGGGCATGGTGCTCGGATCCCAGTTTCTGGTTGGAGGTCGGGTATCGACCGGTGAGGACGGGCTCGGACTTCGAATTGCCGCTTCCGTCGGCGACGCAGCAGCCGATACCAGTTACGCTCTGCCCGAACAACGGGACTCCTCGCTTCCCGAGGGTATCCAGCGGATCCAGATCGATCTCGCAATGTCGGTGGTCGACCAGTTGCAGGCGCTCACAGGATTCGAGTTTTTCGAATCGCGAGAGGCGTTCGCCGATACGATCCAGCCCCTGGTTATTCCGGATCTGCCTACCTTCGTTTCCTTCGGGCGTAGCGTAGAACTCGCGCTTGCCGGTGAATTTGAAGATGCCTTGCTGGCAATCGAAGATCTCAATCTCCCCACCGCCGACGCACACAGGTTTACCATCGCCGAGATGCGTCGACGCGCGGGATCGTCCAGCGTGACCGGTGCGTCGTTTCGGGACAGCATTGCCGTGCGTCTGGCCGCCCACGGTGTTGCAAAGGAAGAGCAAACGGTTGAAATAGACGCCGTCGCTTCGGCTACATCAGGACCCCGGGCGTCGATTCGCGGCCGGATGCTCACCATGGCCGGACAAGCGGCACTCGGCCCCGCAGCCGTCTCCGATTATGAAACCGGCGCTTACCCGGAATTACGGCGTCTGTATGGGCAAAACGATCCCCGAGACGGTATCGAGGGTATCAATCGAACCCAACCCGGCCAGGTGACCGTGCAGATCGTCATTCCCGTACCACCACCAGGTTCAGGGAGGAAGCGACCATGATGACCACGTTCTTCCCGCCTCAATCGAAATCCCGTCGACGCAACACCATGCGACCGATTTTTCTCTTGGTTACCGCTCTTCTGTATACGGCCGGCGCCGCGCAGGACCTCAAGGCTCAGGTTACCACCGGGATGCCATTGAGCGGGGCCGTACAGGGCTATGCCCAATCATGGCGCATCGATGAGGGCAATATCAGCAAGGATATTACCCAGGTGGTCGTCCCGGTTGGTGTGTTCGCCCCCCTCGCTCCGGGTGTCGAACTGCGTGTGGCATCCTCATATGTGACACTGAGCCGCCGGTTCAGCGACAGCAATGAAAAGGAGACACTCAGTGGTCTCTCCGACCTAAAGGCACAGGTCAACGCCTCCTTCCTCGAAAACCGATTGCACGTAGGGGTAGTCGGTAATATCCCTACCGGACAGTCCGATCTGAGCGGACAGGAGCAGGATGTGGTGTTGTCGTTTATCGCACCCGATCTGTCCGTCCGTGCAAACCGTTTCAGCGAGGGATTCAATCTAGGCGGCTCGCTGGCCTACGCACTCGATTTCGGCCCGTCGGCCGTTGCCACACTCGGCGGTTCTTTTATCTCGCGCGGTCCTTACGACTACACCTTCCCGGGCCTGACGACCGTCGTTGACCTGAATCCGGGATTTGAGGCGACGGCCACGGCATCCCTCCTGTATCTGATGGGCCGGAGCAACCTCCGATTCGTCACGGGTTATACCTACCACGGCATGGAGCAGGTCGACGGTACGGATGCGTTTCGACTTGGCCCCCGCATTTTTGGTGCGCTCCACTATGCCCTGCCGATTGAAAACGGCAAAGGACGGGTGTCTTTCAGCGTGCAGGAGATGTACCGCTTGCCTCATTCTTCCGGGAACGGGGTGGATGTTGAAAGCCTGCTTGATTCGGACGGCAACTATCTCATTACCCAAGGCGCACTTGACTACACACTGACGCGCTGGCTCGGACTCGCGCTGAGCGGAACCGGCCGTCTCATCGGAAAGAATGCCGACGGCGTAGGAGATGCCCGGGTCATCGACGGCAGTCTCTCCGCCGTGTTTACGCCAACGCCACTCGTTGACGTTACCATCGGTGGCCGTTTCGTCGTCGGTGAAGGCACCGGTTTGTCGGATGAAGATCGAAACATTCGAGGTGTCGAAGCACTGCTTCGGGTCAGCACGAGATTATAAGTGTCTTGCCAATGCATTGTTTACGCGTATTCAAACCGTTTAAAATGGCACCTGATCGGCTTTCCGCCCTGCGTGCACGGAGGCCGGCGCGACCGGCCCTCCTGCTCTTGCTCCTGATGGTTTCAGGCCTGCCGGCATGTGACAGCGGCCCGGGACTCGAAGATCCATCCATCGATGCCACGTTGCGGCTCGTCCTCGAAGAGCCGGTCACTCTGCAAGCTCAGGAGGCAGGTAAACGAAGCGGCGGATTCCGCACGGCTGCCGACTATACGGTCGATGTAGATATTGTCAGCCTTGCAGGCGAGGATTTCAGTCCTGAGCCGTTCGTCGTATCTGACGGGGAGCGGGAGACGAGACTCACGCTTTCTCTTCCTGCGGGCGAGTCCTACCGGTTATCGGTCGCGTTCAGCCGCGGCAACACGGTAGCCGCCCGCGGTCAGGCTGTACATTACCTCTCCCGTGAAACGGAGGAAATTGTGGTTCCCATCATTCCGTTCACGCCCGAAACAGCGATTATCGGATTTGTACCCGGTTTGGTGAGAGAGAAGGCCGGCGCTTCGGACATGTTGACGCTCGATCTCCGGTATTTCGCGGGTAACACACCCATTTCCGGTCTTGCATGCATTGTGAAAGTCGAAGGCATCGATGTATCGCAGTTAGCATTCGACGGAGCTGCGCTGGTGAGATTTAGGGCAAATCAGGTCAACTTGAGTTGGGCTTGGGAGTCACCTGAGGCCGATGATCGGTTGCTCGGCACGCTTTCCGTTCCGCGCGCTGCAGCCGGGACGATTCGGTTCGAGATCGCCGAAGGCGACGCACGATCGGTCGATCCGGACGGCGCGATTACCAGGCTCGAGGCAGTCGGAGCAACCGTCGAGATTTTACCTTGACACAGGCCGGACCACGCAACTTTCTTGCACGATGATGATGCAAAATCGATTGTTTACGGTGACGATGATGCTCCTCCTGTACGCTGCGGCAGGATCGGCAACGGCTGCTTCTCTGCAGGCACCTCCGGTAGCGCCGGAGAATGTCGTTGTAACGGGGATTGCAGATGACCAGATCCGCGTAACGTGGGAGCATTCCGGATCCGGTGTCGCCCGTTTTGTGATCTACCGCGGTCGGAGTGTCGGCGGCACATTTTCCCGGGTGACGGCCACACCGGCCGTCCGCCGCAACTACATCGATGTCGACCTGTCCCCGAACACCCAGTATTGCTACCGCATCGACGCCGAGAATGACGAGGGTCGCGCATCGTCCGATGTCGTGTGTGCCGGCACGCTTCCCCCCCGTCCCGTGGCTCCTACCGGACTCAGCGTCACTCAGATATCACAGGCACCTTTCTTTGCGCTGTCCTGGCGGCATGATAAAGCAGGAGCCGAGGACATCTCCTATGTTATTTACCGGCGCAGGACGGCTATAGATGTGCTGGCTTTTCCGATCGACACCGTATCCGCTCTTTCCTACGTTGAATCAAAAGCCCGCAACGGCATAGAGTATTGTTTTGCGGTCTCCGCTCTGAGCAGTTCGGGAGAATCCGACCGGACCGCCCCTGCGTGTGCTACGGCACAGCTCGTAAACGCCGCTCTGCCCGTCAATATCAAAGCGAGTGCACCGACCGGCAGGGAAGTAATCCTGGAGTGGCAACTTCCCGTATTCAGCTATGAAACATTGCTCATCGAGCGGGCGGAGGGGCAAGAGGGCACCTACGAAGAGCTAGTTACGATTGAAACGCTGGAGCTCTCCTTTACCGACACAGCGGTTGAACCGGATAAGGAATACTGCTATCGGCTCCAGGCGGCTAACGAACTTTCTACTTCCGATTATTCCGAGCCGGTATGCGCGGCAACGCCGTTTGTGATGCCCAATACGCCCGTCATCATAGCGGTCAATCCGCAAGAGGATGCTTCATTGCTGGTCGTTTGGTCCGGCCAGGAATTGTCAAGGCATTGGTTCTCGGTGATGCGTACCAATCCCGACGGATCCGCCGAGTCCGTAGCCGACTCCATTACCGGTTTGCAGTTCACGGACGCCAATCTCGAAGAGCTCTCGACGTACTGTTACTCGGTCAGGGCATTCAATCCTATGTTCAGTACACCTGCGTCGAATGAATTGTGCGCGCGAACGGGCCTGACTGATCCTACCGACGTCACGAACTTGATTGTTGCTCCGGCTTCGACCAATCCGACATCGGCACTCACTGCAACCTGGCAGCCTGCCGGCCCTGAGTTGTATACCTCTTACGAGCTTGCATACCGCACGGGAGACAAGGAGTGGCAAGCGGCAGGTAATACCGAGGAGACCTCGGCATTGATTGCCGGTCTCGATGACGCCGTACTGTACGATGTTCGGGTGACCGCTGTGCGTACGCTCGATACCCTTTTTGCTTCCGCCGAAGGTGTCGTTTACTCATCATATACCCACATGGCGTTATGGCCGGGTGATACGGACGGTGACGGTGCCGTTCGTGCGGCCGATGTAGTGGCGATGACCCGGCCGGAGGTGTTCGGCCAAACCACGCCTCTTGCGACCGGCGGAACCGATGTCAGCTGGCGTATGCATGCCGTTCCCGTTGGCGACGCGGATCCGACCGTTCTCCGGAGTGATGCCGACAGAAACGGGCGTATTGAGATATTTGACTTTCTCGGTATCGCAGCAAACGCGGGGAAAGAGGTGAGCAGTGCCACCGATACTCCCACTTCGCTGAACCTTGTCAATTCGGAACATGCCGCCGTTTTCCGCTCGGTCTACGAGCAGTTTTCACCCGAACCCGGAAACGAGGCACAGATTACCCTGAAGGAGGAGATGGGCAAGGTATTGGCACGGTTTGCCGGCGCGTCCCTGCCGGACCGGCTTTCGCTTTCCCGGAATTATCCGAATCCGTTCAATCCATCCACGGCTATCGACTTTGCCCTCCCAAGCGACGCCCACGTGTCATTACGGGTATACAACAGTCTCGGCCAATTAACGGCAGTACTTTTGGACCGGGAAATGTCCGCGGGAAGACACCGGTACAAGGTTCACGCCGGCGACTGGCCCTCCGGGCTTTATGTGTACGTGCTGAACGCCTCCGGCCTGTCGCTGTCTCGTACGATGACCCTCATCCGCTAACGAGGTTTTGTCCATGCGGCGGCTCGATCCCCGTGTCCGAAAGATCTGGGCCATTCGGTACGGCATCTGGACGTTCATCGCATTTGCCGTATCGGCATTCAGGGAGATCTCCGCGTATCTTTCCGGTTCCGAAAGCTGGTTGATCCCCGGCGCCACGACCGGATTGGTCGTGTTGATCGGCACCGGTGCGACCATTGCAATTCCGCACTTTCGTTACAGATACTGGTCGTACGAGCTTGCCGAAAACGAGCTCCGCCTCATCCGGGGCGTGATTACGCGTGTATTCACAATCGTGCCGCTCAGGCGGGTTCAGCATCTGGATGTTTCCCAAAATGTTTTTGAGCGTGAGTTCGAATTGGGAAAGCTTGTCGTTTATACGGCCGGTACACAAGGCAATCGTGTGGTGGTCCCCGGTCTGCCCATTGAGGAGGCCCGGTCTCTTCGCGATCGGTTGAAAGAATATATCCTCGAAGATGCCGTCTGACGATGAACGCCCGATCTTCGAGACGCCGCAGCGTCTGGACCCAAAGACGCTGGTTCATCGCCTTCTAACGAGCGTACCGGCGATCGTGCTGCTCTCCTATCCCCTGTTCAGGCAGCCGGACACAGCCCAGTGGTTGACTGCCGCATTTGCAATTGCCGCAGGCGCGGTGACCATTCCGTGGATCGTGATATCATACGTTCGGTTTCGCTTTCAGATTACCCCCCGGGAAGTGCTGATCGACAAGGGCGTACTGAACCGCCAACACCGATCGATTCCGATCGAACGAATACAAAATGTGGAAATACGCCGGACCGTCCTGCAGCGGGCGCTCGGCCTTTGCCGTGTCCGGATCGAGACTGCCGGCGGATCCGAAACGGAGGGTGTCCTGCAATTTGTTTCCCCCGAAACGGCTGCCCATATACGACGTGTCATTCGCGCACACCAGGATAAGCGGAGACCGCCCGCCGGGTCTCACTCGGACGACGAAGCCGGTTCGACGCACGCGGAATCGGCACTACAAATCCCGCTGCGGGAGATCCTCCTTGCGGGCATGTTTCGTTTTTCCCTCATTTACATCGCCCTCATCTTCAGTGGTCTTCAGTATTTCAGTATTCAACCCGACCAAATAATCGAGTATATAGCCGGACCCAACTTCAAGGACCTGTTGGACTCAAGGCAGCTCTCTTATGTATTCGTAATCGCGACGTCGGTCGTAGCGGCCGCCGTGCTTGCCTGGCTCGCGGGTATTGTGGTAACGGTAAACCGCTATTTCGGTTACGCTGTTTGGCTCTCGGACGGAAAACTCTACAGGAAGCACGGATTGCTCGCCACATCGGAGGGGACCGTCCCGCTTCGGCGCATTCAGTTGCTGCGCCTCGTAAGCAACCTTCCCATGCGGCTGCTCGACCGGGCCCGATTGGACCTCCAAACGATGGGCGTCGATCCGTCTCAAGCCGGCAGCCAGGTAGCCCTTCTTCTTGCCGACGTGTCGACATGCCGTTCTTTTGGTCGACGTCTGCTTCCGAATAAGCCTTTTCAGGAGCCGGCTGAGAGCGTCTCGCCGCTTCATATCCGCCGTCTGTTTGTCAGACGAATGGTCGTACTGCTTACGCTTGCATCTGCCGGTGCGTACTGGCTTTCCCCATACGTGTTGTGGTCTCTGGCCGCCGCCCCACTGCTCTTTGCGGAATCGGTTGCGCGGTATCGCAGGCACGGATATGCACTATCGGACGAGGCGGTTACGATCCGCCACGGGCTTTACCGGCTCGAAACCGTGCTGGTACCTTATGACCGAATTCAGCTCCTTCAAACCAGCGCCACCATATTTCAACGCAGGCTGGACCTCAAAACGATCATGATCGACGTCGCAGGCGGTGAACGTTTCCAGACACAGCGAATTGTCGACCTGCCTTCCACTACCGCCGACAATTTGATATCATCCCTCTACGAGGAATTTCAGCGAGCGGCCGAACGGTCGGCTTTGTCCGACCGGTCGGATAGGGAGAACGACCAAACCCTCTGATTTTTCTTGTCGGTTGTTGCAGATCTGTCGTCGTACTCCTATCATCAGCGCGCAAATCGTGGATAGCCGGGGCGGGGAGCTTTTTCCGGAGTCCTATGGCACGCCATGTAATGCGGATGTATCGACATGTCAAATGATGTATATACGTCACCGTTTCCGCTTGACCGCTGGCTGAGACTGGCGGAAGTCAAGCTCAAAAGCGGATACGTTCTGCGGGTTGAGGCACATCGTCGCCAGGCGCGTTTTTTCAAGCCCGGGCGGGGCTTCGAACCGTGTCCGTTTAAGGTTGTGCAATATTTGGTTGAAAAGCGTCTTCTCGCAGTTGAAAAAACGAAGACAACCGAAACGATCTATCGTTGGGCGGTCGATGAAGATGCTGCCGTCGAACTGGAGAGCACATCGCCGGAGGATATCCAGGACGAACTCGATCCCTCATATAACAGCTACGAAGACGCATCTGAAGAGCAGATCGACTACGATACGGAGGAACTCTCGGACTACCCGGAAGACGAGGATTAGCCTGCGATTGGAACGATTGATCCTTACTATTGCAGCGCACGAACACGCTGCACGTAAGCGTTATTGCCCCTAATGCACGGCCGATGGGCCCATAGTGACCGGATTGCTGCATGGAGACCGGCATTAATTGGAACGATCCCCTGGTACGACAGATCATCCAGACCCTCGTCGTTTTGGGCGTGTTTGCTCTGCTCATCCGGATCGGGCGAAGACTGGCGTCACGGTACATAGACGATCCCGCACGAAGGTTCCGTGCTTCGCGGACGGTCAGCCGGACATTTGCCGTCGTCGCATTCGTACTGATCGTGGTGTTGTGGTCGTCTCAACTGGGGAGTCTGGCGACGCTTCTCACCGTTATTGGTGCCGGTCTGGCGATCGCACTCCGGGAGGTGCTATTGAGTGTTGCCGGCTGGATGCTGATCCTAATCCGTCGATTGTTCGAACAGGGCGATCGCATCGAAGTGAATGGGTTAAAGGGAGATGTTCTGGACATACGCGTGCAGTATACCACGGTGATGGAGGTCGGGGCCTGGGTGGCCGCGGAGCAGAGTACGGGTCGGATGATCCACATCCCGAATTCACAGGTGCTCCTTCATCCCGTCCACAACTACACACGCGGTTTCCGTTTCATATGGAATGAATTGTACGTGACGCTCACGTTCCGGAGCGACTGGCATGCGGCGCAGGAAATCCTATACACCCTCGCCGGTGAGTCGGCGGAAATCCTGGAGAAGCAGGCGTCGGAGGAGATCCGCAACCTGAGCCACGAGTACCTCATTCACTATAGTATCATGACGCCGTTTGTCTACGTGCGCATCATGGACTACGGTATTCGCCTCACCGTACGATTTCTTTGCGAGGCGCGAAAACGAAGGGGCATCGAGCACGCGCTGGCCGTCAGGATCCTCGAGGAGTTTCAGGCGCACGGCGGGATAGAATTTGCCTATCCTGCATTTGGTATCGCCGAATTACGGGGGCCGCAGTTCGGCAGCGTTGCAGACGCAGCTCCCGCGCCCGACCCCGATACCGGAGCACAGTCACTCAGACATCGCAAATCATAATCGCCTGACCAAGGGCGGCCATCGGCGGACGCGTCGGAATAAACTCCTGGGCTACGTGGCCCTGAAATCCGGTTTCCGCAATGGCCTCCATGACGGTCTTGTAGTTCAGTTCCTGCGTATCATCGATCTCGTGGCGTCCGGGATTGCCCCCTGTGTGGTAGTGAGCGATATACGGGTGGTTCTCCCGAATCGTCCGGATCACGTCGCCCTCCATAATCTGCATATGATAGATGTCATAGAGCAGATAGAAACGATCGGAGCCGACGCGCTTGACCAGTTCTACACCCCAGGGCGTTTTATCGCACTGATAATCCTTGTGATCGACCTTGCTGTTCAGCAACTCCATGCAGACGTTTACACCGAGCCTCTCAGCGGCACCCATAATCTTGCGTAGACCGTCGGCACAGTTCTCAAGGCCCAGCTCGTCGTCGAGACCCTCCCGGTTTCCGGAAAAACAGATGGCATTGGGATAGCCTGCATTGGCGACCTTGGGCAAGTAGTCGAGATACAGCGGCACCAGCCACTCGTGGTTTTCCGGCCTGTTCCATCCGTTCGGAATGTTGGCCCGGCCGGGTGTAGTGGCCATGGCACAAATGAGATCATATTTGCTCAATACCGGCCAATCTTCCGGACCCAGAAGCTCGATCGACGACAATCCCATTCGGCTTACCGATTGCGCCAGTTCTTCCACGGACATCGAACCGTAGCACCATTTGCAAACACTGTGATTGATTCTGCCCTTCAGATCCAGGGCTTCGGGCGTATCTGCAGGCCACGCTTTTTGCGCTACTGCGACGGAGGATACACCGGCAACGCGCTTCAAGAGGTCGCGGCGGTTCATCGTGTTCATAGTTGAGTCAACCGGAATTGCTTGGAATTGGAATGAATGTAGAACCTACCACGCGGCCGGCCACGGATCAACCCTGAAGGCGATGCCACACAAATTCGCCGGGTGCTGTAACCTTTCGCTCTTCGGAGACGTGATGTAGGTAGTTGACAAAGCGATGCGGCAATTCAAGCGTCTGTTATATCGCCATAAGGACAGGACATACGCGTTTGCGTATCACCTTCTCGGCAACCGGGAGGATGCCGAAGAAGTGACACAGGACGTGCTTCTGCGCCTTTTCGATCATTACCGAAGACTCGAGACGGATCGCATAGGTAGTTGGATCATGCGTGTAACCCGAAATCTCTGCATCGACCGCCTGCGAATGCGAACTGCCCGCGCAAGCCACGAAAGTGCAGACCCGAATGCGGCCGCTTATCTCCTGGCATCAACGGCGGACCTCGATCCGGAACGCCGGATGGAGGAAGACCAGCTCGGGAGTTTGATCCTCGATGCCATCCGCAGATTGCCGGAACCACAGCGGAGTGTTGTACTGCTCCGTGAAGTTCATGCATCAAGCTACGGGGAAATCAGCGCTGCGCTGAATTTGCCCCTCAATACCGTCAAGGTGTATCTGTATCGCGCGAGAAGAAACCTGCGCGAAATACTGACGCAACAGCTCGACTATGAACATCAATCATGAACCGGAAATGAACGGTCGTGCCGACGCGGCAACGGCATTGGCATTCGTACGTGAGAGGGCGGATGAATTCGTTGACGGCCGCCTGGATGAACCCGGCCGGGCCAGGGTGCCCGTGGAAATACCTTCGGGAATTTCTTCTCCCGGCAAGCTCCGCGCCGGGTTTCTGACCCGGGTATTCGAGGAGAGCGGTAATTT
>CAZIIP010000014.1:0-21470 GCA_964539455.1 uncultured Rhodothermales bacterium | reverse complement strand
AATGTTGAACGATCTCATCCTCGTGTTCGGTGCCCGGCTGCTCGGAAGCGTGCATTGCATCGGAATGTGTGGGGCCTTTGTACTCGCCATTTCCCAGGCGAAGGACAAGCGGTCGGCACTGGGGCACCAGTTTGCCTATTTCTTTGGCAAAGCACTGACGTACGCGGTTCTTGGTGCGCTTGTGGGCCTGATAGGTGCGGTTCTGACCACCGGGTTCCAGGTGTTTCAGCGTGGACTCTCCCTTATTGCAGGAATCGTGATGATCGTTATTGGACTCGGGCTGGTCGGACTTTTTAACAGGTTCGCTTCCTTTGGTCAGGTCGGCGACTGGAAGCCCCTCAAAAGAGCGCTCGGCTATTTCCTCCGGGACAGACGATTGAGCGGGTCGCTCGGTCTCGGTTTACTGAACGGACTCTTGCCCTGCGGACTTGTGTACGGCATCCTGGCGAAGGCGGCAGCAACCGGTTCCGTGGCCGGTGGTGCCCTCACAATGTTTGTATTCGGCATCGCAACGGTTCCGGCGTTGCTCGCCCTGGGCATCACGGGTCACCTTCTCCGACCGGCATGGCGTGCCAGGCTAAATACCGCGGCGGGGATCGTCGTGATTGTTCTCGGGCTGATGACCATGGCACGCGGAACGCCGTTGATGAGGAAAGCCATGCATGCGCTCGGCATCGGCGGTCACGATGTAATAGAGCAGGTGGAAGACCGCGATCTGCCACATGAGCGTCACTGATTCACGCGGAGTCGCCGCGGGCACCTTACCTTACACGATTCAAGAGAAGCCGGAGTCCCTTTATCAGCAGATCAATGAAGGTCTATCTCGACTACCTGCAGCATATTCTCGATCATGGCGTGCAAAAGGACGACCGGACGGGCACGGGTACAATCAGCGTATTCGGGCACCAGATGAGGTTCAACCTGCAGGATGGATTCCCGCTGGTCACGACTAAGAAAATCCATACGCGCAGCGTCTTTCATGAATTGCTCTGGTTTTTGAAAGGTGATACGAACACCCGCTACCTGAAGGAAAACGGCGTTTCAATCTGGGATGAGTGGGCGGACGAAAACGGCGATCTGGGGCCGGTATATGGAAAGCAGTGGCGTCGGTGGGAGGGACGGGACGGCACCGTTCATGATCAGATGACGCAAGCGGTCGAAACGATCAAGAACAATCCCAATTCGCGAAGGATCATCGTTACCGCCTGGAATGTGGACGAACTGTCCGAGATGGCGCTGCCGCCCTGTCACATGATGTTTCAGTTCAATGTGGCCGGCGGGCGCCTGTCGTGCCAGCTCTACCAGCGCAGCGTCGACAGTTTTCTCGGTTTACCGTTCAATATTGCCTCCTATTCCCTGCTCACGCACATGGTCGCCGCACAGTGTAACCTGATCCCGGGCGATTTTATCTGGACCGGTGGCGACTGTCACATCTACCTGAATCACCTGGAGCAGGTAAGCGAGCAGTTGTCGCGCGAGCCGTTTCCTCTGCCGTCGTTGCAACTTAGAAGAGAACCGTCATCCCTGTTTGATTATGTTTTTGATGACATTGAAGTAATCGACTACCGGTGTCATCCCAGGATTTCCGCACCCATTGCGGTGTAACTCCGAAAAGATCGTTGTCTTATGAGTAGAGGATTTAAACGCGGGCGGGCCTTTCGTACATGCCGGTTCCGTCTTGTTCGCTACGGGAGTCTTCGCCTGCTTCTCGCGCTTGCGATAGTGGCAACCGCCGGCGTGCGGCTTTCGGGGCAAGCAGCCGATTCGACCCGTCTCGACGTAGTCATTCCGGAGACCCCCGTTGCGCTCATCGGTAGTACGGTGGTGCAGCCGGATTCTGCGCGTACCGGTTTCGAGGTAATCGAAGATGCCGTGGTCGTCATTGAAGGGGACAGCATTGTCGCCGTCGGGCCTGCCGATTCGGTCATCATTCCCGGCTCGGCGGAGATTTATGAGGTTGCCGGCGGGTGGACCGTCCCGGGACTGATCGACGGATTCGCGGCCCTCAACAACCAGGCGTACGCAGATGCCTATCTGTCTGCCGGCGTTACAAGCATTGTGGGTGTGGGCGGCGGCCGGCGCGGTCCGCTTGTAGAGGTTGAGGGGCCCGGGCCGCGCGTCTTCCGACTGGAAGGTATAGGAAGTGCGCCGATGCCGTCCGTTCGTGCCGTCGAGGATGCCGTGGACGCGCTTGCCCGTGACTCTATTGATGTAGCACTCCTGATGTACGGCCTCACTCCACCGCAGTTGAAGGCCGCCCACGAGCGGGCGAAAGAGTATGGCATGGCAACAATCGGAGAGTTGGGATTCTCCTCGTATGCGTATGCGCTTGAACTTGGAATCGATGCCGTGGTCCATACGACGCGCTACAGTCTCGATCCCGCACCGCATTTCCTGGCCATTGCGGTGGCCTTCGATCCCTTCGGCGATGATTTGCAGCACCCGAAGTGGCGGTACTACAAATGGCTGACCGAGGCTTCGCTCACCGGGGCCGCGTTTGAAGCACACATCAGCCGGATGGGACAATCGTCAACCGCCCTGATGCCCACTATGAGTCTGTTATATCTCGATATGCCGGAACACGCGAATCCCTGGCAATGGCCCGGGTCTGCCGCGATCAATCCCGAAGACGTCAATGCACCGGCCGACCGGGAGACGGGAGCGCACATCTACGATTCCCTTCGTGCGGATGCGTATCAGCAACTTGCCGTGAAGGTGTTAGAGATAGAGCGGGCTTACCGGGAGGCAGGAGCGACCTATATTGCCGGCAGTGGAACGGATGTATGGGGGACCATGCCCGGTCTCTCGTTACACACCGAACTGGAGTTGCTCGAGTCGATCGGTCTTTCCCCGGCAGAAGCTTTGTCGGCTGCAACCGTGACGCCGGCGGAAGTGCTCGGCTTGGGTGCACTGGGCGCCATCCGTCCCGGATTTCTGGCGGATCTCGTGGTGGTCGACAGCGATCCGAGGGAGGAGATCATCAATCTGCTGGATACCCGCTTAGTGATCTCGCGGGGAAGATTGGTGGGCACGGGGGAGTGAGTTCGTTCAACGGTCTGCTTTTAACGTTCAACGGATAGCGTCCTGAAGCGGAACACGTCTATCGTTTGACGGAAAGTCGCCAGAACCAAAGTATCAGGCCGGCGAACACGAGGGCGGCCGGCGGTTGTGCGAAGGGTCCCGCCCAGTCGTAGCCGATACCTTGCGGGGCATTGCCGGCCCAGACGGCGTATCCTGCAATCGCCACTCCGAACAGACCTTCGCCACCAACGAGCCCTGATCCGAAGAGCACGCCGCGCTCGCGCCGGGCATCCTTCTCGTCCTTGGAGGTCGCCGTTTTTTCCGAAAAACGGCGAAGCATGCCTCCGAAAAAAACGGGTACCATCGTGGCTACGGGAAGGTAGACGCCTACCGAAAACGCGAGGCTGGGAAGACCGGCAAGTTCTATAATAATGGCGATTCCCGCTCCAATGGCAACCAGCGACCACGGCAGTGATTGGTCCAAGACGCCCTCGATCACGACTTTCATCAGCATCGCCTGCGGTGCCGGAATGTCCTCATTACCGAATCCCCACGTCTCCCCGATCAACAGGAGCGTCGCGCATACGAAGACCGCCGAAGTCAGCACGCCTACCAGTTCGCCGGTTTGCTGCCGGTTGGGCGTTGCGCCCAAGAGAAAACCGGTCTTGAGATCCTGCGAAGTGTCTCCCGCAATCGATGCGGCGATCGCGACCACACAACCGACGGTGAGCGCCGCCGCTTTGCCGAAATCGTCCGTCCAATCGATCATTAAAAAGATCGCCGAGGTGCCGAGCAGCGTAGCGATGGTCATTCCACTTGTAGGATTGCTCGTAACACCGACGAGCCCTACAATCCGCGAGGATACCGTCACGAAAAAGAAGGCGAATATCACGACCAGGATTGCCGCCGTTCCTCTGAAGAGCGTCGATTCGATGCCGAATGCCTGGGGAGCCAGGGTGAGGACGGAAGCGATGAGCAGGACGCCGAGACCCACGGTTGACAGCGGAAGATCCCGGTCCGTGCGTTTCATGGCCGCCACGGCCGCACTGTTTTGCAGCCTTTCCCGAATCTGGCTGCTGCCGATCCTGAAACTCTCCAGCATTGTGGGAAAACTCTTGATCAGCGTCAGCAGGCCGGCTGTGGCTACCGCACCCGCGCCTATGTAGCGGACATACCGGGTCCAGATTTGGCTTGCCGTCATTTCGCTGATGGCAAGCAGGGTCTCCGGGTACATGGGTTCCGGCCTGCCTTCGCCGAAATAGGCGATAGCGGGAATGATCACCAGCCACGACAAGAGGCCTCCTCCAACCATAATCGAGGCTGTCCGCGGGCCAAGGATATAGCCGACGCCGAGGAGTGCTGCAGACATCTCGCTCGAGACTTCCGCCTTTTTGATGAACGGAATTCTCAGCCGAACGGCGTCGGGCAGAACGTGAATCGCTCCGAAAATGAATTTCACCAGGGCGCCGACTCCCAGTCCCAGAAACACATTTTTCGCGCGTGCGCCTCCCGCCTCGCTCGCCACCAGTACTTCCGCACATGCCGTTCCCTCGGGATAAGGCAGTTTGCCGTGCTCGCCGGCGATCAGGAACCGGCGCAGCGGAATCATGAACAGAATGCCCAGAAGGCCCCCCGACATGGCCAGCAGCGTCATCTGGAGTAGATCGGGACTGAAGCCCCATAGAAAAAGTGCGGGCAGGGTGAAGATGACGCCACTGGCGACCGAGCTGGAAGCGGATCCCACGGTTTGGGAGAGATTCGCCTCGAGAATGGACGAGCGAATGCTGAAGAGGTCGAGTGCCCGAAAAAGCGCAACCGTGAGTACGGCAACAGGAATCGATGTGGAGATGGTGAGCCCTACCCGCAGGCCCAGATATGCGTTGGCCGCGCCGAACAGTATTCCAAATACGATACCGGAGAGTACAGCCTTGATCGTGAACTCGGTCAGGCGGTGCTCCGGCGGGACGTATGGTGTGTATTCCTGTCCCTCGGGCAACACTTCGTATGCCGAGGCATGGAGACCTTTTGGTTGCGGGGTGTCTTCGGACATGAAGCGGGAGCGAATGAATTGGAGGCTGGGTGGACCGCGGCCCAATGACAAACAATGGATATGCCGACACTAGCCTCTTCCGGCGCTGCGACGGGTATATTCTCAAAGACGTTCACCGACATGACGGGCTAGGCACGGGGCAAATCGGGAAACGCCCCGGCGACGCCGTCATGCGTGATATTCCCCTCATAGATGTTGAGCGCTTTTTTCCTACCCGGACTTTTTGCAAGGAATCCGTCCAGACCGAGTGAAGCGAGGTCGCGCGCATACGGTAGCGTCGCGTTGCAAAGCGCTTGTGAGCTGGTTCGTCCTACGGCACCCGGCATGTTGGTTACGCAATAATGCACGACGTCGTCGATCACGAAAACGGGATCGGAGTGGGTGGTAGGGCTACTCGTCTCAAAACAACCGCCTTGGTCGATCGATACATCGACCATAACCGCTCCTTTTTGCATGCTGGAAAGATGATTGGCGGCGATCAGCACGGGTGCGCGGCCTCCGGTGATCAGTACTGCGCCGACCACAAGGTCGGCCAGTTCCGAGTGTCGCTGCACCGCATGGGGATCGCTGTACACCGTTGTGACATTGGGTGGCATCACCTCGTCGAGGTAGCGCAGGCGGTCGAGGTTGATGTCCATGATGACCACGTTGGCCCCCAGTCCGGCGGCTACGCGGGCGGCCGCGGTCCCAACCGTGCCGGCTCCGAGCACCAGAACGTTGGCCGGCTCAACGCCGGAGACGCCCCCCAGCAATATGCCGCGTCCCATCATGGGGATCTCCAGACATTTGGCGCCCTCCTGAATGGACATTTTTCCGGCCACTTCGCTCATAGGCGTAAGCAGGGGCAACCTGCCGTTGCGGTCTTCGAGCGTTTCATAAGCGACAGCTGCCATCCCGCGGTCGAGGCAGCCCTGTGTGAGTTCCCGGGAGCTGGCAAAATGGAAATACGTAAAGAGAATCTGTTCTTCGCGCAAGCGCAGGATCTCTTCCGGAAGAGGCTCCTTTACCTTAATGACCAGATCGGAACGGGCGAAAATCTCTTCGGCCGCGTCCACGATAACTGCTCCGTTTTCTACGTACGCGTCGTTTTCATATCCGGAACCGAGTCCGGCGTCGCGTTCGACGAGGACCGTATGTCCGTCCTTCCCCAGCAAATCGGCGCCTACGGGGAGCAACGCCACGCGGAACTCGTCTTTTTTGATCTCTCTTGGGACTCCGATAATCATTCGATGGACTCCATGAAACTAGCGCTGTAAGCGTGATGGCTCACATTCGGCCGGCAGATGAAACGGTCTGTATGCAAGGTGTCGACGGATCCGAAGGTACTGACGTCGGATCATTCGGCCAAGCACTGAAAAGTCGGAGTCGGTGTATTGTCCGAAAGGTGCCGGCAGCGCCGCAGGAGCGTCGTATATTTCTAACCTTCTTTCGTCCCTCCACCGTCTCCGAGATGCCGGTATACGCCGTACTGATTGTGACGAGAAATCGCCCTAGAGAGCTGGCGTTGACGCTTGAATGCATCTCGTACCAAGACGTCGACGCTTCGCTGCATCTGTTGGTTGTGGATGCGAGTGATGATGCACCGGCCGAGCGGAATCGAGCATCCGTGTCGGGATGTGGTATCGGCAACGTCCGATATGAACGATACCCGGGCACGCCCTCCACCGCTCGGCAGCGCAACTTCGGTTTGGACCGTCTGCCCGCAAATGCCGACATCGTATTCTTTGTTGACGATGATGTAACGTTTTCCGATGGTGCAATGCAGATGCTCGCGCACGCACTCGAAGAGGATCCGCAACTCGGTGCCGTCGGGGGCATCACGGTCTCGCCGGACGGCTCGGCGGCGGCTCACGCTACCAGGCATCTGTGGATACAGCGTCTCTTTTTTTTGAATCATCCGCTACCCGGGCGGCTACTTGCTTCAGGCTGTACCTCGCCGGCGAATGCGGTTAACCCGGCAAGCCGCACCGACACGCATTGGCTGTCCCATTTTGCGATTGCGCTACGAGCCGACGTGGCGGGCGCCTATCGATGTGATGAACGACTCGAGGGATACGCGTTGCACGAAGATCTTGATTACACCTATCGTGTCGGCCGGGAGTGGCGCATCGCTGTAGAACCGAAAGCGCGAATAGTCCATCGCGTATCCGAGGACAACCGTCCCGACCCGATGGAGTACGCCCGCACCCGCTTTCTTCACCGGTACTGGATGGTTGAAAAGAACGTTCGCACACCGTTGAAAAGAGGCGCGTTCTGGTGGGCGACGCTCGGTCGCTACGGTGCGCTCCTGTTGTCCCGGCATCCCGCCGCGAAACAGATGCGCAAGGGCATTCGCCAGGGAATCGGCTTGCTGCTGACGCGCCGGTATCCCTTGCTGACCGAACCGGAGCAAACCGATGGGTGATATCCGTCCGACGTACCGCGACGCGGCAGCCAACGACCATCGCGGGTCTTCGCGGCTGCCCGACTTTTTCATCATCGGTGCCGCGAAGTCGGGTACAACTTCCCTGTATTCCTATCTCGGGCAGCATCCTGCAATCTATCTGTCACCCCAAAAGGAACCGAACTACTTTCTCTTCATCGAGGGTGACCCTCCTTACCGAGGACCTGCAGGTCCGGGAGCGTTGCGGAAAGTGTCCGTTGCCGATCGCAAGGCGTACGAGTCGCTGTTTGCCGGGCGAACGGACGAAATCGTTGCCGGTGAGGCGTCGCACTGGTATCTGTATGATCCGGAGGTTCCGATCCGCATCCGCAAGGAAATCCCGGAAGCCAGGTTTATCGCAATACTCCGTCACCCGGTCGATCGCGCCTACGCAACCCATACCTATCTATATCTCAAAGGTCGTGAGACGGTGGCGGATTTCAGTGCGGCACTCGATCTGGAAGCCGAGCGTATCGCGGCGGGTTGGGAGATCGGACGCTACCTGGATAGAGGATACTATGCCCGGCAACTGGCCAGGTTTTATCGGGTGTTTCCGAAGAGCAGGATCAGGGTTTACCTCTATGAGGACCTAACAGCTACTCCCGGCCCGCTTTTGCGCAATCTGCTTGATTTTTTAGAGGTGCCGGATTCATTCTCCTTCGATCTTTCCAGGCGGTTCAATCCCTCCGGCAGGCCGAAACACCCGGCCGTCCACCATTTTTACCTCGTTGCGCGCCGGCTCAACAGGTGTTTGAGGGGATCGTCATGGATTCCAGCGTCCATCCGCGCCCGAATGCGCTCGCTTTGGGAAGCCCAGCTCGAAAGAGTCCCTCTCGATCGTTCGGTTGCCTTACAACTCGTGGAGCATTTCCGGGATGATATCGACGAGCTCGAGCAGATGATCGGGCGCGATCTCCGCCCTTGGCTCCAATGTGAACCGGCCAAGCCGCTTTTCGAGCACGAGTAGTCCGCGAGCTTGCCCGGCACTTTCGAAAGTGAAGCTGGAGGTAAGACATATAGCCGCTGCGTGCCCGCGATGCGCCGACGGCTCGCTCCTGATGCGTATGGCGCGCGTATCAGGATGGTGGGGCGGTCCGGATTCATCCATATGAAGTTCCGTTGATGGAAAAGTTGGAGGAAATGGGGGCGCTTTCGCCGAGGATCAGCGCGACGGAGCAGTACTTTTCAAGGCTCAACTTGATGGCACGTTCCACACGAGAAGGATCCAGGTCGCCCTCAAAATGATAGTGAACCCGAATGGCCGTAAACAGCGAAGGGGTTTTTCCCTTCTCCCGATCCGCATCGATTTCGGCCTTGAATCCCTCGACCTCCTGACGGCCCTTCTCCAGAATCATCAAAATGTCGATTCCGGAACAGCCCGCCAATGTCATTAGCAACGCTTCCATCGGACCGACACCACCGACGCCTCCGTTTTTCGGTGCGGTACCGAGTTCAATGGTATGGCCGTCGCGGTTACGTCCTTCAAAGTGGATTTGGGATCCTTTGCGTTCAACAGTTACTTTCACAGGTCTAGATGTTACTTTTATGAGGTTTTTGATTCGATCAGCTACCGTATATCATCTTTTCATCTGCAATTCGACGGTCGAACGCCTGCTGCAGGCATAGTTTCTCAACTTTGGAGAAATTGACCACAGGCACGCGGGTTACGTTCAGTGAACGTTCCGGAAGGGCTGCCGATGGCAGTGTCTTGCGGTTGCAATTGCATGCGAATGTGTAATGTCGCACCGGATCGTTGTGCCAGGGATCGACGCAGTCGAAGGGCCGTTCACCAACAACCGGAAGTATGACGCCAGCACCGGTACTTGACATACCGAAAAACATTAACCAGCAACTAGAAAGCAAATCGCCGGATGAAATCCTGCGGTGGGGAACGGAAATATTCGGAGACGACATTGCCATAGGTACGGGTTTCGGCCTGTCCGGCGTCGTCCTCGCGCATCTGGGCTCGACAATTTGTCCGAACGCCACCTATTTTTTTCTGGACACGCATCTTCTTTTTCCGGAATCGCATGCGTTGAGACGCAAAATCGAGCGCCGGTTTGACATACGCTTCCGGCGTATTACCGCCGAGAGCACCTCGTCGAACGGACAGGCGACACTCGTGCGGAAACAGTGGGAGACCGACCACGACCAGTGCTGCTATAACAGAAAGGTGGCGCCACTCAGGAGGTTTCTGAAGGATAAAGGCCTTTGGGTTACCGGACTCCGTCGCGACCAGGCCCACACGCGCCGGGAGTTGCCCATCGTCGTCTGGGACCCAAAATGCGGAATCTACAAGTTGCACCCACTCGCGGTTTGGACTTCCGAGCAGGTTTGGTCTTTCATCGAATCTCACGAACTACCGTACAACGAGCTCCATGATCTCGGGTATCCAAGTGTCGGTTGCCTGCCGTGTACGCGTCCTGTACAGGACGGTGAGGACGAGCGTGCCGGTCGGTGGTCCGGTTCCAACAAGACCGAGTGCGGGATACATACGCCGATGTCACACCTCTACTCGCCCGATTGACGGTGGGAGCATCCCTCCCGATTCGATACAGGTGTTTGCTATCAGTAGTGGCCGGGTTTCGAAGGATACGAGGTCTGCTTCGAAGAGCAAACACTCCATCGTAAGGAGGTAGGCCATCCGTTCCGGTTCGAAAAGGTGCCTGGCAGTGACGGTCAGGCGGTGGCCTGCCAAATCTTCCAGCGTGCGTACGTTCCCCTCGGCGTCTATAACGTGCGGCCCGATTGCCGCCTGGTCGGTCTCCCAGTGGACCATTCGAACGGCAAAGGTGCCGGCAACGGATGTCGGGTGAAGCCGCATTTCTATATTTTCAACGATCTCGTCGAGGCCGATCCCTCCTCCGGAAATATGTGCCACGTAGCCGATTGCCCAAAGCCGGTCAGCCCACGGGATCAGCGCGCCGAATCGGGTTTCACTTCGCGAGCCGACGTCGGAGGCATGGACAGTAAGATCCGGGAATACTCCGTCTATCTGTAATGGAGGAGCACCCAGCACCATCGACGCACCAGCGGAACCGGGTATGATCAGGGACCACACGATCAATGGCCCCGACATGCTGGATACGGCCTTGTGCTTTTGGGGGAGTCAGGATGGAGGCATCACGACGCCGGTAAGTGAACCTGAAGGTAAAATGTGGATATCAATCCACCACGAGATCGGACCTCGAACGCCGGGTGAACAAAAGCCCTTGCATTGAACGAAAGCGGGCAACTGCGTATGCTGCGAGCGGTTGAAAACAAATGCCCATGTCGATTCATTATGCCGTCAGAGCCACACTTATAGGACTGGTGATTCTATTTGCGTTGGTACCGGAAAGCCGGGGTGTCGGCGCTTTGGCGCAGTCCGCAGCCATTCAAACTACGGATTCCATGCAAGTCCGCATGTCGGCCGACCAAAGCACAACGTTGTATCAGGCGTTGCTTCTTCCCGGTCGGTCGCAGTTGAAGCTCGGCAGGCGAGCCACCGGTACCGGGCTTGCGACGGCGGCTTTCATATCGGTACTTGGACTCGGTGGGACCCAGTGGCTGTTTGCCAGGCAGACGGAGCAGGCCGTCTACCTTCAGGAGGAGTATGCCAACGCAGCGTTACTCTATCCGTTGTCCGACTACATAGACGCGGAGGGATTTGTAACCGAATGGAAGGTATACCGTGACTGGGAGAATGCCTACAACGATGCGAAACGCATGAGACGCTTCCGAACATACGCACTCGCGGGGGTCGGCGTAGTATATCTTCTGAACGCAGCCGACGTGATCCGCCATCGTTCTTTCGGCACGTCCATTTTGCCCGTCTTTGCTTGTTCCGGCCGACCAGGGATCTGTACGCTGGGCGGTAGGCTGGTATTCTAGGAACTGCATGAAACTGCGCATTATATATTTTGTAATTGCCATTGTCTTCCTCGCCGTTTTCGGATCGTGCGCAGACAGTATGGTAGACCCCGAGACGGCCCGGGTGCGGGCCGACGAGGTGAATGAGGCGCCCGTGGCCGTTAACGATTCGGTGGTTGCGGTGCACAGCAGACCCGCTCTGGTCAATGTGCTGGAGAACGACTACGATCGGAACGGTCCCCTGGCGGTTTCATCCCTGGAGTTTGAGCAGCCGGGATTCGGTGTCGTCGTCCGTGCGGGTGATAGTTTGCTCAGCTATTCGACAGCAGGTAATTATCTGGGGCCGGATTCGTTTACGTACACGGTAGAGGATGACTTTGGTATTCGCTCATCTCCGGCGACCGTCGTAATAAGCGTGGAGGTTGGTCCGCCCGAACCGCCCTCCTTGTTCCGGCCGAAAGATCAAGCAAGGGATCTGCCCGCCAGTGTTACGCTCGTGTGGGACAGCACCCGCCATACGAGCACGTATGAAGTACAGGTGGCAACGGAGGAGCGCTTTATTGCGCCGGTGTTCCGCGAAACGACTGAGGCACTGCAGATTCAGGTCGGGCCGCTTGACCGTGCAATCAGGTTCTTCTGGCGTGTGAGGGGGTTGAATGCGGCAGGAAAGGGTGACTGGTCAGATACGCGATCGTTCTTCACCATGCCGTTTGCACCGGACGCTCCGCTGCTGGTTGCTCCGGTAAACAACGCGACCGGCGTTTCCATTGACGTCCGCTTGGAGTGGATGGGCTCCGGGACGGCGAACCGGTACCAGGTGCAAGTGGCGGAAAACCGGGCACTCGCCGAGGCCATAGTAAATGACGAGACGACGGAAACTGCGTACGTGGTCGACGCCGATCTACTGGAGCTCGGGAAGCGGTATTACTGGCGTGTCCGGGGCTCGAATGCGGGAGGTACGGGACCCTGGTCGGCCACATGGGTGTTTCAAACCAAGATTCCCCCTCCGGAAGCACCGGAGTTACTATCTCCGGCGGATGAATCGGTAGTGTCGACGTTGCGCCCCGCATTGCGGTGGTATTCATCGGCGACGCCGAATGTGACCTATGAGGTTGTGTTGGCAACCGATGCAGATTTTTCGTCGGTTGTTGCCGCGACTGCAACGGCGGCGACGGCGGTGCGCGTATCATCGGGCTTGCTGAAGCCGTCTGCGCAATATTACTGGCGCGTGCGTTCGGTGAGTGCATCCGGCCCTGGTGCCTGGACGGACAGCCGGTGGTTCATCACGCCGGCCCGCAATGATTCGATGTATGACAGACGATAGACCGGAAAAGGATTCAAAGGAGGTACCTGATCACTTCTTTCGGCAGTCCGCCGTGGTGCCGTGCCGCATGCAGAACGGAAAGCTGGAGGTTCTGCTTGTTACGACGATTCGTAAGGGCAAGTGGGGGGTACCCAAAGGCGTTGTTGAACCGGAGCTGACCCCGGAAGTCTCCGCGTTGCGGGAGGCATTCGAGGAGGCTGGAGTAGAGGGCGACATAATCCCCACCTACGTAGGATCATACGCGCAGAAGAAGTGGGGCGGCATTTGTAATGTGGCCGTGTATCCGATGATTGTGGACAAGATCCATCGGAAGTGGCCTGAATCTTCCGTTCGGAAGCGGAAATGGGTACCCGGCAGCCAGGCGCACCGATTGGTGAACAGGCGACGGCTTGCCCCGCTGGTACGAGCAGCGGTCGCGATTGCCAAAAAGCACCTCGTAGATCTGGGCTACGGATGGCATCCCGATACGTCGTGAGAACGGGGATGCCGGTTGGTGGTTGTGCTGTGCCTGCTAGACGGTACGTTTCAGGATGACGATAGACAGGTCGTCGGTTGTGGGCGCTTCACCGATAAATGCCTCGATTTCTGCAAGAATGCGCGCGCCGGCAGCTTCAGGCGAGAGTTCGCGCAAGTGCGGTAACAGGCGGCGAAGCCTCCTGTCGTCGTAGAAGTTGCCGTCTTCATCTCTGGCTTCCACAAGACCATCGGAATACAAGACCAGCATATCTCCGAAAGCCAGCGTGACAGATTCCTCCCTGTAGCGCGACGCGGGTGTCAAACCCAGCGCCGGTGTTCCCCGACTCAATGTGTCGACGCCGTCCGCACGCAGAATGAGGGGGGGCAAATGGCCGGCATTAAGAAACCGAACCGTATTTGAATAGGCCTCTACCTCCAAATAGACCATGGATGCAAAACGGTCGGGCAGTCCGTCGCGGCAGAAAATACGGTTGACTTCCTTGCCCAAAGCGTCCAGCGAGTCGGCAAGAGGAATCAGCGAGCGGAGCGTAGCCTGAAGCTTTGCCATCAACAACGCGGCCGGCAGTCCCTTGCCGGCGACATCACCGAGCGAAATACCGAGGCGGTCCCTCTCCACATATAAAAAATCGACAAGGTCGCCGCCCACGTCATTGGCAGGATGAGAATAGAGCCAGCTTTCCCAACCCGGGAGTGTCGGGTGGCGCTGGGGCATTAGCGAGAGTTGCACGGCACGACCTGCCTGCAACTCGTCCTGTGCAAGCAGCTTGTCCTTGAGTTCGAGAAAGAGCACGAAAAGAACGGTCAGGAGTCCGAAGAGTATTTGGCCACCCTGGTCCGGCATACCGCCCAGGGCGATAACGAGTCCGATGACGAGCATAATCCTGCGTGTCGGCGACAACTTCAGGAACATGCTCTTGAGTAGCCACCAGGTCGCAATCATCCACCGCTTGAACGGGCCCATATCCGAGAGCGAGTCACGCCGCTCATCGTCAAGGTAGAACTTGTAGGTTTCCTGCAGATCCTGCCGTAGCGTGGCGGGAAGGTTACCCGTCCGCAGATCTTCCATCAGGGTTCGGTGGAGCTTTGGCTCAGGAGGCGTTTTAACCTCGGTACGCGATTGCTTTTGCTCGGACATCTGCATAACGACAGTAGTGGGGCACATCCATTGTACCGTAGCGGAGACAGAAAAGTGTCACTTGATCATTTTTATCCTCATTTTGTACGATGTCAGGCTATGTGGCTGTCCGGCTTTTGGCGCGAAACTGTAAGATTTCGTGTAAAAGATTTGCTCAGGTTGCAATAGCGGTCGATTCATTCCTATTACCCAGTAAATTTGCCGGCACCCCGCAGGAAACAAAGGTTCCGGCGCTTGCTGCATCAGACGGGAGGCAACCATGTCCAAGCGTCGAAATACGGGCCATCCACGCATGAGTGAGCGACGCGTTCGTGCGCTTCGGCAGGAGGCGGCGGAAAACACTTTTCTCGCGGAACTGGCTCCCATGCTCGTGGTCTGCGGCAATGTCTGCAGGCTGCGCCTGCTCTATGTCCTGCGGGAAGAAGACACCCTGTGTGTAAGCGATCTGGCCGATATCCTGAGCGTAACCCAACCGGCCGTAACCCGGCACCTCAAAATTCTCCGCGATTGCGGTCTTGTTAATACCTATCGGAATGCCCAATCCGTCCTCGTCCGGTTAAACAGGAATGGGTTCGGCCGATTGGTGGATGCGGCGTTCAGCAATCTGGCGAAAGATTAGGAGTTTGTGGGACTTGAAAAATAGACCCTCTGTTATTATTGAACTCAGGTGCGATTAGCATTGTGACAGATACATTGTAAATTAAGAACTTGGTTTGAATGCCCGACAGCCTTCTAGGGCCTATGCACACGAACTGGTTGGTCGCTGTTCCGTCTGAATTCTGGCTGGTCAAGGTTTGATAATCAACCGATTGCCGGGTGCCTTGCGGGTCAGAACAACCCACCTCCCATTTCGTTAGCCGGGATCAATCTTCATCCGGGTACACATGTCCAGCACCACCGGCAATACGCAAGACGGCGCGGTCGAGACGGCAACCGGCGATCGGGTTGTCGACGATGACATTCGGGTAGTCGAACGAGCAGACCGGCGTTTTACGCTCGTCGGCACCGCCCACATTTCCAAAGAATCGGCGGATCTCGTTCGGATAACGATTCAGGAGGAGCGACCGGACGAGGTTTGTGTGGAACTGGACGAACGGCGTTACCGGGCGTTATCGGATGGCGGTCGTTGGGAAGCGCTGGATTTGCGTTCCATCATACGACAAAAACAAATCGCGACGCTCATCCTCAATTTGTTGCTCTCCGCCTATCAGAAGCGCCTCGGAGAGAAGCTTGGTGCTACACCCGGTCTCGAATTGCTGGAGGCAACACAGGTCGCCCGCGAGTGTGGTATCCCGGTTCGGTTGTGCGACCGCGACGTCCGGATTACCCTGCGGCGGGCCTGGCATGCAATGTCATTTCGCGAGAAACTGCTCTTTATGGGATCAGGAATGGCAGGTGTGTTCGACAAGCAGGAATTGACAGAAGACGACCTGCGGGAGCTTCGGAAGACCGATGTGCTGTCGGACCTGCTCTCGGAGCTTGGCAAGGCGATGCCCGTGCTGAAACGGGTCTTGCTGGACGAACGGGATGCCTATCTGGCCGAGAAGATTCGCCGTGCCGATGGACGGAAGGTGGTAGCCGTTGTCGGTGCCGGTCATGTAGACGGCATCGCCAGGTCGCTCGAAGAAGGCGGAGAAGCCGAACTCGATGCACTTGAAGTAATACCCCCGCCGTCCGGCATTTGGCGATTCATCGGCTGGGCCATCCCCGTTCTTATCATAGGTTCTATCGCGTTCATCGGTATTACCAAAGGACCCGCGGCGGCGAGCGAGAATGCGATTTTCTGGATACTTGCAAACGGTATACCGTCTGCGATAGGGGCACTGATTGCCTGGGGATATCCACTGGCGATTCTGGCAGCCTTCGTGACGGCACCGCTAACGAGTCTGACGCCGGTGATTGGTGTCGGGTACGTGGCCGCGTTTGTTCAGGCCTGGTTTAAGCCCCCACTGGTCCGCGAGTTGAAATCCGTAGGTGACGACGTCACGGTACTCCGGCGATGGTGGTCAAACCGGCTGTTGCGGATACTACTGGTGTTTGTTCTGAGCAGTCTCGGGGGGGTGCTGGGAACGTACGTAGGAGCGTACGAAATCGTGTCCAATCTCTTCTAGGCGGTATCGTCTGAGACTTTATTCTGTCGGATACCGGTGCTTCGGGGTCCAAACCGTTTCGCCGGTACAGACTCATCGTTCCCAGTTGGGCACGCCGCGACCGGGCGTCCAGGGCACGCCTGCTTCCTCGAGTGCCTGCTCCAATGATGCGAGGTCTTTCTCAACCAGTTGTTTTAGATCATCCAGGAGTTCGTTAAATCGCCCGGCCACGATCTCATAATTGGCCTTGTGGGTTTCCGTTGGCGCGGAAAGGGTACCGAGCGTCGCACCGGCGGCGTTGTAGATTCGGCCCAACAATCCCGGCAATGCGGGTTCATTACGTCGCGGTTTGGTGGGATCACCGTGGAGCGTCTCCTCAATATCCAATAGGCGCAGCTCCAGATCCCTGGCAGTTGTGCCGAGTGCGGGGTCCAGTTCCGGGCGCTCACGAGTGAGACGTTTGGCGTTCTGGATACGTTCTTTCGCTTCGCCGATAGCACCCGAGGCGCCGACGGCCGCACGTAGAAGATCACCTGCCTGTTTCTGGAAGGCCACGACCTCTTCACGATCGGGTGCCGGAAGCGTCGGCATCTCCAGCAGCGTTACGTCAAAAGGTGCCGGGGGAACGATCGTTGTTACCTCTCCTTCCACACGTCGCTCGAATTCCACCGTGTAGGTGCCCGGTACGACGAGAGGACCCCTGCCTCCCTCGCTGGTGGCGAGACTCGGATACCTCAGGTCCCAGGTGAGGCGATGGATGCCGGCAGACGTGGGGGCCGAAAGTTTCCGAACCACGTTGCCGCTCTCGTCTTTGATTATAGCGGTTACGGCCGGATCCTCCGCACGGTCCTCTTCCTTGAATTCCTCCCAGGTCGGATACGGTACGTCCTGCTCGTCTTTACTGAGCTCCTTCCGGCGGGCAAGTCGCAGTTCACGAGGGTTTTGCAGTCCCTCCTTGCGGTAGACTGTAAACGTGGCTCCGAATGGTGGATTGGGAGCGGTGAAGTAGCCGGCCCCCCGGAATCCCCCTTCGTCTCCGGTCCCCAGCGGATCGTCTTCAACATACATCCAGACATGTTTGACGGGGAACAGATGAGCCTCCTTGGCCATCAGGTCATCGCTGAGAGTGCGGAGAGGGGAGTAATCGTCGAGCACGTAGAATCCACGGCCAAAGCTTGCGGCGACCAGATCGCTCTCCCTTCGCTGGATTTCCAACTCTCGAACGCTGATCGTGGGAATACCGCCTTTCAGCTGCACCCAGTTTTCTCCCCCATTCAACGTGACAAAAATTCCGAATTCCGTTCCTGCAAAGAGCAGATCCGGCTGCAGGTGGTCCTGAACGATCGTATAGACCGAGCCACGTTCAGGCAAGTCGCCTGCAATCGATTGCCAACTTTGTCCACGATCGGTACTCTTGAGCAAATACGGCCGGAAATCGCCCTTCTTATGGTTATTGAACGCGGCGAAAACGGTATGGGGATCGTGTAGCGAGGCCTCGAGATCATTCACATACGTCATGTCGGGCACACCTGAGAATGAATCGTATCTCGTCCAGTTCTCTCCTCCGTCCTCGGTGACCTGCACCAGACCGTCATCGGTTCCAACGTAAAGCACATCTTCCTCGAGCGGCGACTCCGTCAGCGCGACGATCGTACCGTAGAAAGAGGTGGAGCGGTTCTTGGATACGGCATTCGGACCCCATACCCGACCCATTACCTCGAGCGTGTTTCTGTCGAGATTGCGGGTCAAATCCGGACTTACCGCCTCCCAGCTGTCGCCCCGGTCGTCGCTTCTGAAAAGTATTTGCGAGCCGTAATAGAGCCTCGTATGCGAGTGGGGGCTGATCATCAGAGCCGAGTCCCAGTTCCATCTCAGCGGCGGGCCGTCGGCCTGCGCGCGCGGTTTAATGTCGATGCGGTCGCCTGTCGCCCGGTCGTATCGTATGATGCCGCCGTACTGCCACTGGGAGTAGATGATATTCGGATTTTCGGGATCGATCGCCGGATCGAATCCGTCTCCGAACACGGTAACTATCCAGTCGGAATTCCGGATTCCGTGGATGTTGGTCGTGCGATGCGGACCGCAGTGGGTCGCATTGTCCTGCGTGCCGCCGCAGATGTTGTAGAACGGCGTCGCATTGTCCACCGCGACCTTGTAGTATTGTGAAAGGGAAAGATTTTCCTTGAAGTCGTAGGTTTTGCCCCGGTCCCACGTTTCATACAAGCCGCCGTCAGAGCCGATGATCAGGTGGTTCGGGTCTACGGGATCGAACGCCATGGCGTGGTTGTCGACATGTTTCCGGTCTTCGCCGAGGCGGGTAAACGTCTTTCCGCCGTCTTCGGACACCTGCATGTAGGTGTCCATACTGTAGATCCGGTCGAACACATGCGGATCTGCAAAGATCTCGTTGTAGTATTGTGGGCTGCCACTCACATAGTCGCTCATACGCGTCCAGCTCTCGCCACCATTTTCCGACCGGAAAAAGCCGTCCTTGTCCTCGGCCGCTTCCACGACGGCATAGAGCACTTCGGGATTGATGGGAGAAACGTCCATACCGATTTTCCCCTTGTCGACCGACGGCAAACCGGAGTTTATTTTTCGCCATGATGCGCCGGCGTCCGTCGATTTATAAATATCGGATCCGGGTCCGCCGTTGATCAAGGTCCAGACGTGGCGTCTGCGTTGGTAGGTCGATGCGTACAGGATGTCCGGATTATCGGGATCGAAATGTATTTCGTTCGCCCCCGTGTGCTCGTCCACCTCCAGCACCCTTTCCCAGTTTTCGCCGCCGTCCGTGGTCTTGTAAACACCACGGTCCCCGCCGGATGACCACAGTGGACCCTGTGCGGCAACATAAACCACATCCGAATCACGCGGATCGACGATGATCATCCCGATGTGTTCTGATTGACCGAGCCCGACCTTTTCGAAGCTCCGTCCGCCGTCAACCGATTTATAGAGACCGTCTCCATAACCGACACTGCGCTGGCTATTGTTTTCTCCCGTGCCCACCCAGATTGTGAAACGGTCGTTGGGATCTATGGTGATGCAACCGATGGAGTAGCTTCCGTACTGATCGAAAACAGGTTTCCACGTGGTGGCTGCGTTTTCTGTTTTCCATACGCCGCCGGAAGCCGCAGTGACGTACCATGTTGACCGGTCCACCGGATCGATGGCGATATCGCTTATGCGACCCGACATAAAAGCCGCACCGATGCCTCTCAACCGGAGGGCGGAGAGGGTTGAAGAGCTGATTTCAAGCGTGTCGGACTCAGAGGTGTCCTGCGCTTGAAGGGGTAGAAATGTGGCCAGGAAAACCGGCAATACGACCGGCAGCATTCGAAAGAGTTTGGACATAGCGGTTGTTGGAAGTACATCTTGGCAAGAATGCAAAAAGGTAATGCCGGGAGATGCCAATTGGCAGTCGGAAAACGGAATTATACGGCCTGCGGGCGGATCATACCTGATTCGGATGACCGGGGAATTGTTTGTATCGGACGAGCGCGTTGTGCTTATCCGATAGTCTCATTCGAATCCGGGGCATGAGACGTCCTGGACAAGAATCGGCTCTTAGTGGCTGATTCGGTTGGGTTCGCGGCAATCCACCCTGCGTCTGTGCCTAGCCGACACGGTCCAAGAATGCCTTTCGCTGGGCGGCACTACCCAGCAAAATAAGCACGTCGTCTTGCCCGATGATTTCGTCATCGCCCGGACGCGTGTCTACCGTTCCGTTGCGTTCGACCGCGATCAGTGCGAGGCCGCTTGCGGATCGGATGGCGGAGCGGTCCAAGGGCTTCCCGACGAGCGACTGAGGGGCGGGAGCGGCGTATAAGTCCAGGCCTTCGCTGAGCAGGACCAGGTCGCGTCCTTCAAGGATGGCGAGGATGGCTTCTACACCCAGCCAGGCATAGCTCAGCACGAGGTCGGCACCGGCGCGGTGCACCGCGTCGACGTTGCGATCGTGCGTGATGCGGCTGACGATGCGCATGTTGGGGTTCAGGTGCCGGCAGTATGAGGCCAGGTAAATGTTCATTGCATCATCGTTCCCCGTCAGTACGACCGAAGGGGCGTCCGCGATGCCCGCCTTTTTGATCAACTCGTAATCTGCGGCATCGCCCTCAAATACGCGTTCGCACCAGGGCTTCATTTTTCGGCATACCGTGCTATCGCGGTCGATCAAATGGACCGCCACTTCACGCTTCCTCAGGGACTTCGCCGCAGCCGATCCTACCGCCCCGCCGCCAACGATGATTACCGGTGCATCTTCCATCGGACGCGTGCCCAGCATAGCGTCCAAAGCCTGCAGCTGGCTCTCTATCCCGACGAGAACGAGCACGTCGCGATCATCCAATTCGAGATCGTCTTTTGCCGCCGTAAGGCGACCTTGTTGCCACCTCCCGACGACATGGACGCCGGTCAGTTGGAGCACCCGCTCTCGCCAGCCGGTTGCGTCTACCAACGGGGTCGAGTGTACGGGTAGTTCGGCAATCTGAAGTCCGTGATAATGGCCGATGACATGCGAACGGGCGCCACCGGAAGAGACGCGGTTGGCCAACTGTTCTCCCAGCCAGCGTTTAAGTGGCAAGACATGGTTTGCACCACTCAGCTCCAGCACGTCCACCGATTCCTCCTTGTGGGCAAGCGCAACAATCGGTACACTTTGCGACACTTCCCTTACGGTCAGTGCGATATTGGCATTAACGGTGTCTTCCCGGTTGGCGAGTATGAGGCGCGCGCGGTCGATATTCAAAGCCTGGTATGTAGCCCTTAAGTCGATCTCCCCGGTCACAATGGGCAATCCGTTCACCCACTCTTCGTAAGCCGATGCCGGGTTCGGGTCCAGAACGAAATGAGGAATGCCCTCTTGCCCGAGTCGTTCGAAAAGCCCGCGCGTGATGGAATCTTTCGCACACATGATAAAGTGGCCTTCCGTGTCTTCCGGCACGTGCCTGGGGGCACGCATTCGTACCTGTGCTTCGAGCCAGGGTGCATAAAAGAACCGAATAAACGCGAACGGGAGGACGATCAGCAGCATCACGATTCCGGTGAGCAACACCATGATGCTGAAGAGCCGGCCGGGATCGGTGTGGAAGGTGATG
>CAZIIP010000013.1:0-22396 GCA_964539455.1 uncultured Rhodothermales bacterium | reverse complement strand
CGGCAACGGCGATGCCGGCAAGCGCGTTCTGGACATTATGGAGACCGGGAAGCGGCAAGCGAACTTTACCCATTCTCCTTACTCCCTCGTATGCCTCGAAGCCAGTGAAGAGACCGTCGGTGAGGACGTTCTCCGCACGGTATCCAGCCTGCCTTGAGAAGCCATACGTGATGACACGCCGGTCGATTTGGGGAATGATATCCTGGACGTTGGGATCGTCCAGACACACAATAACCGCACCGAAGAAGGGTACGGACCGCGCAAATCGAACAAACGCTTCCTTTATCTCGTCGAGATCCTTGTAGGTATCAAGGTGTTCCGACTCGATAGTCGTAATAACCGCCACGACGGGAGTCAGGCGGTGAAAAGTCCGGTCGTATTCGTCCGCCTCTACCACGATCAACTCTCCCTCGCCCGTGCGCGCACCGGCTCCCGTCGTTGTCACCTTGCCGCCGGCAACGACGGTCGGATCGAGTCCGGCATGTGCGACGATGGTCCCGATCAGTGAGGTCGTCGTCGTTTTTCCGTGCGTGCCCGCAACACCCACTCCGTACTTCATCCGCATCAGTTCGCCGAGCATCTCGGCACGTCGAATGAGAGGAATCCGCCGGTGCAACGCCTCTAGGGTTTCGGGATTGGTATCTGGATCAACAGCCGATGAATACACGACCACGTCGGCGCCGGAGGCATGGGTGGCCTTATGCCCGATGCTGATCGAGGCGCCCAGTTTGGTCAGGCGATCGGTGACCTCGCTTTGCTCGAGGTCTGACCCCGTGATCTCGAAGCCGCGGCTCAACAGTACCTCCGCGATCGAACTCATCCCCACTCCGCCTATACCCACCATGTGAACCCGGCGGGTAGCGCCCAAGAACATATGTTTTTTCCGGTTACTCACGTTTTCGAATTTCTCTCTATGCGGTCTTTCAGGATCTCTCCGTCTTCACGCGGAGCCGGCACTTTTGCCAACGCGAGCACGTCCCGCGCTATGGCTTCCGCAGCTCTCGGCCGGGCCAGCTTCAAAGCGGCTACGCGCATGGCCTCACACCGCCCTTCGTCCTCGAGAAGCGACGAAACGGTGGTCACAAGACCATCGGCCATTTGGCTTTCGGGCAGCAACACGGCGGCGCCGCCCCGTTCCATCGCACGTGCATTTTTGGTCTGATGATCTTCCGCCACATTCGGTGACGGAATCAAGATCGACGGTGCGCCGGTCACCATGAGTTCGCTGCAGGTAATCGCTCCCGCCCGGGAGACCACCAGATCGGCGGCGTGGTACATCAGATCCATCCTGTCCACATATTCGAGCAACTTCAATCGATGGTGCGGTTTGACCGTAGTCGTCAGATGCTTGAAATAGAGACGCCCCGTCTGCCAGAAGACCCGCATCTCGTCGTCTTCCAGCAAATCGGCGATGCAGGTGGCCATTGCATGATTGATGGCAGCACTTCCGAGCGAACCGCCGAAGACAAAGAGGACGCGGTCGGTCCCGGGAATGCCGAGTGCGCTGCGCGCGTCCTTTCTGTTCATCGCCGACAGGCTTGTGCGTGTCGGATTGCCGCTCAGCGTACATCGCTCAGCAGGGAAGTAGCGTTTAGCTTCCTCAAATGCGATATGAATGCGATCGGCACGCCCTGCCAGCAGTTTGTTCGTAACGCCGGCGTACGCATTCTGCTCCTGGATCAGGATGGGCCGTCCCATACGTGCAGCCGTCCAGAGCACGGGACCGGAAACGTACCCACCGGTCCCAACTACCACGTGCGGGTCAAACCCCCTGATGAGCCGTCTGCTTTGGATGTAGGCTCTGAGGAGCTTGAACGGTATGAGGAGATTCTCAGCAGAGAGCTTTCGCCGGATACGCACCGCTTTTATCGGGTGGATGGCGAATCCGGCCTTCGGGACGACGTCCCATTCCATCCGGTCCCTCGTGCCGGCGAACTCGATTACCGATCGTGGCTCGCGTTCCCGCACCGCTTCCGCGATGGCGATGGCCGGATAAATGTGTCCTCCGGTCCCGCCTCCCGCCATCAGGATCCGGACTATGTCCCGTTTGCGATCTGATTTGCCGATCGTCATGTGCGCCTCCGGCGTATGGGTGTCCATTCGGCAACGGGCGCGGTCGTCCGGTGGCGGGAAATGTTGAGCAGGATCCCAATGAGGATGCCCGAAGCCAGCAGCGATGTGCCGCCGTACGAGACAAACGGCATGGGCAGTCCGGTGACGGGTAGAAGCCCGCATGCCACGCCGGCATGGACGAAAGCGTACAGCGCGACGATAACTGTGATGCCCGTTGCGAGAAAAAGACCGAGTTCGTCGGGGGCGTCGCGCGCGATGCGGATCGTCCCGCGAAATAACAACACGAGGAAAAGCAGGAGCAGTCCCAAAGCACCCGCCAACCCGTACTCCTCGGCGATGATGGCAAAAATGAAATCGTTATAGGGCGCCGGGAGAAAGTCTCGTTGTACGCTCTTTCCCGGACCCACTCCGAAAAGCCCTCCCTGCGCGATCGCAATCTGTGCCTGGTGTGTCTGGTAACCTTCGTCCCGGTTGTCGAAGACCTGTTCGCTCTCTGTGTTGGGAAAGATCTTCGTACCGAGATACGACTCGACCCTTGCGGCACGCTCAGGCGATGATAGGAGCAGCAAACTGCCGGCCACCGTCAGCATTGCGGCAACAGAGGAAAGATGCAGTATTCGGATCCGGCCGACGAAACACATGATGGCCACAGTCAACGCGAGCATTGCTGCGGTTGACAAGTCGCTTTTTCCAATCAGGAGCACAGTCGGTACCGTCCAGATCATCAACGGAACGAATGCCCGCTTGAGATCCTGTATGTATTGCTGCTTATTCGACAGCAGGTAGGCGATATGAACAAGGAGAGCGACCCGGGCGATCTCGGAAGGCTGAAAGAGCATGCCCCAGATTTCGAGCCAACGGGCTGCGCCGCCCCATACGGTCCCATAGATTTGAACAGCTATCAAGAGTCCAATTGCCACGATCAATGCATACCGGGCTTTGCGGGCAAGTTTGTGATAGTCGATTCTGCTGAAAATGAAGACGGCCGCGAGTGCGACGGCAATGTGGATCAGATGTCGTATCAGGAAGAGTTCCGCATTGCCTTCCGCTTTCGTCGTCGCCATGAAAGAGACTGCGCTATAGACAGCGACGACCCCGGCACTCATCAACGCCAGGACGGACCAGACTACGTACCGATCGTAGCCCTCTTCCCGGAGCGACTGCCGCGACGAGAGTGCGATCGAATGTGCGAGTCCGGATTTCATGGATGAATGCCTTTTGAAGCGCCGCCTTCCGGGCGGTCGGTTATTCCAAATCTGTAACAAGCTGGATGAAAGTCAGTGCAGTCATGAGGACTTCCGCCATGGGCGATTCACAGTTCATTAACGTGACGTTTAAATGTGTTACCCCTGTCCTCGAAGTCCTCGAACATGTCGAAAGAGGCACAGGCGGGACTCAGCAAGACCACATCACCCGCTTGGGCGGCATCGCGTGCCAGCCTCACCGCCTCATCCATCGTGTAGGCCCGAACGGCGCGTGTCACGGTATCGCCGAGTGCATCCAGTACCTTCTCCCCGCTCTCCCCGATCGCTACGATTGCCCTGACCTTCTCCGAGACGAGCGGGCGGAGCATCGTATAGTCATTCCCTTTGTCTCGCCCGCCGGCGATGAGCACGATGGGCTTCCCGAAGCTCTCCAATGCGAACCAGAGCGCATTGACGTTCGTCGCTTTGGAGTCGTTGACGTACCGAACCCCGTCTACATCCCGGACGATTTCCATCCGATGCGGTACGCCATGGAACGTGGTGAGGCTCTCACGCAGCACGTCGCTGCGTATCTCCATCACCCGACCGGCAAGAGCCGCCGCAAGTGCGTTTCGGAGATTGTGGCGGCCACGAATGGCCACTTGTTCGGTTCGCATAAGAATTTCCTCAGATGAATACCGTCGAAGAATCAGGTGTGTATCGCGGAGGAAAGCTCCGCTTGACAGTTCCGTTTCGGTGCTGAACGGCAGTTGGCGTGGGCCGCCTTCAAGCCGCGCGACCATTTGCCGTGTCGTTTTGCAATCAAAGCCGTATACCAGCGTGTCTTGAGCCTGCTGGTTTTTCGTAATCCGCATTTTAGCTGCGGCATAGGTATCGAGAGATCGATGCCGGTCGAGGTGATCCGGTTCGATATTCAGGACCAGAGAAACGACCGGACGTAAGGACGTCGTCAGCTCCAGCTGAAAAGAGCTGAGTTCGAGCACCACGACATGCTCTGACGTCGCCTGGTCGACCACTGCTGAAAAGGGAAGCCCGATGTTGCCGGCAACCAGTACCGGCCGCTTCGCGGTTTTGAAAAGATGACCCAGTAATGCCGCCGTAGTCGTCTTTCCGTTGGTCCCTGTCACCGCCACGATGGGTGAGCGACAATACCAGGAGGCGACTTCGATTTCCGACACCACGGGCAATCCACGCTTTCGTGCCTCGGCAACGATCGGAATCGTCGGCACAACGCCCGGACTTAGAACGAGGAAGTCCGCATCCAGACACCGCGCGGTATGTCCTCCTTCCTCTGTTTCGATACCACGCGTTATCGATCCAGCCGGCGAAGGCCGGTTGATCGTTCCGCTGTCTGACAGCAGTACCCGGACGTCTTCTTTCTGAAGAAGATTGGCTACGGCCACGCCGCTACGACCGGCACCGAGAACCGAGGCGCGCTTTCCGTATGTACTCCAGCGCTTCATCGTATCCGCAGCGTAAGCAGGGTGAAGATGACCAGCAGCGAGGTGGCTATCCAGAATCGAATCACAATTTTCGATTCATGAATGCCCTTGGCTTCGTAGTGGTGATGCAGGGGCGCCATCAGGAAGACGCGCTTGCCTTTCCCGGTCTTTATCCGCGTGTAGCGGAAGTATGAGGTTTGGATTATGACCGAGAGCGTCTCCATGAAAAACACCCCGCACAGCAACGGCAGCAGGAGTTCTTTCTTCACCATGAGCGCCTGTGACGCCACGGCAGCGCCGAGCGCGAGGGCTCCGGTGTCTCCCATAAATACCTGGGCCGGGTAACCGTTGTACCAGAGAAAGCCAAAGCAAGCCGCGGTCATTGCCGCTGCGAAAACGGTCAACTCACCTGCTCCCGGGAGGTAAAGCACATCGAGAAAGCTTGCAAAGTTCACGTTTCCGGAGACGTAGGCGAGCGCCAGAATGCCGACCGAAACAAATGCCGTGACGCCTGCCGCCAATCCGTCCAATCCGTCAGTGAGGTTGACTCCGTTGGAGACGGCGGTCATAATGAAAATCACGACCGGGATGTAGACCACCCAACCGAGATCGATCCCTTCGATCCATTGATCGAAGATGTTATAGTCGAATACCCGCGATTTCACGAAAGGGAGGTGCGTAAGCGTGTTCATATCGGCAAACTGCGGGTGGAAATAGAGTGCGACGCCGACGATGATTCCGATGCCGAGTTGACCTATTAGTTTGGTCCGTTTCGCGAGCCCTTCCTTGTCGCCTTTCACGACCTTGATATAGTCGTCCGCGAGTCCGAATACGCCCATCCAGGTCGTGGCGAGCAAGGCAATGGCTACATAGATTTCTCCGATCGCTCCCCAAAGCAGCGTGCCACCCAGAATGGAACCGATAATGATGATACCGCCCATAGTCGGGGTGCCCGCTTTGTGCGCGTGGGATACGGCGCCTGCCGACTGCCCCTCCCGGATGCGTTCCCCGAACTGGTTGCGCTCCAGCCATCGTATGACCCGCTTGCCGACGAGCAATGAAAGCACAAGTGAGGTAAATGCTGCGAGTGCGGCCCGAACGGTGATGAAGTTGATAATCTGAAAGCCGGGAGGCTGGTAGGTCCGCTCGAGCCACTCGATCAGGTAATAAAGCATTGATTGTATTCGGGAAAGTTGGGCAGATGATCGTCAGCCGCCGGATTCGGATTTCGTTTCAAAGTGACCGCAGGCGCGTCTTACCTCTTCGCGGTCGTCAAAAGGCAGTCGATCGTCGCCGATAATCTGGACGGTCTCGTGTCCTTTCCCGGCAACGAGAACAATGTCGCCGCTAACAGCCTGCGAGCAAGCCAATTGGATGGCTGTCCTGCGATCGGGAATCGTGCGTGCGTGGATACGCTGTGGAAGCCCGGCTTCGATCTCCCGGATGATCGTTTCCGGATCTTCGTGCCGGGGATTGTCGCTCGTAATGATGACCCGGTCGGCGAGGTCCGCCGCAATTGCACCCATGTCTCGGCGCTTTCCATGGTCGCGATCCCCTCCGCACCCAAAGACACACCAGATGGTTGCTTTTTCACCCGCCGTTTCGCGGATCGAAGCAAGCACACTTGCCAGTGCATCCGGCGTATGGGCATAATCGACGATTGCGGTTACACCCGGCCTGCATGGAATACGCTCGAAACGTCCGGGAATCGAGAGGCGATCTTCCAGCCGGCTTGCGATGCGTCCAGGTTCATATCCCAGCATACAGGCCGTCGCATACGCCGCGGCTACATTCTCCGCATTGAATGTGCCGACCAGTGACGAATGCAAGCGCAGGCCATCGATTTTCAATAGCAGACCGTCCAATCGGTTCTCGAGAATCTGCAATTGGAAATCGGCGGATGGACCGGGGCCGTATCCACATTTTGTTGCTTTTGTGTCGGCAACCAGGCGCGATCCGGCTGCGTCTTGCGCATTATATATAGCATGGGCTCCATAAGGGAGCAGATCAAAAAGCTTCTTTTTAGCCTCCAGATAGTCTTCGAATGAGCCGTGATAATCGAGATGGTCTCGGGTGAGATTTGTGAACACCGCCGCATCAAATGTGACGGCGTCCACACGGTGCTGGTCGAGTGCATGGGACGATACTTCCATGACGACGGCCTTGCAATCCAGGTCCAACATCCTCCGTAGCGACCGATGTAGAAGCGGGCTGTCGGGTGTGGTTAGTCCGGAACCGATCACCTGCTCGTCGAGGCGGTAGTGAATGGTGCTGAGCAGACCCGTCCGGGTGCCCAATCCGTTAAGAATGTGGGCAACGAGCCAGGCCGTTGTGGTTTTACCGTTCGTTCCCGTAATGCCGACCATGGTTAGCTCCCGAGAGGGATATCCGTAGATGTGGGCGGCAATATGGGCTAAAGCGCGTCTCGCATTGCGGACGCGAATAAATGCCGTGCCGGAGGCGCCCAATGGCGCCTCCGGCAGGCTTTCGCAGACGATTGCGGTAGCTCCGTTTTGTACAGCCTTATCAATGAACGTATGACCGTCGGCCCTCGAACCTCGCAGGGCAGCGAAGAGACCGTTCGATCCCACCTCGCGGCTATCCATGCCTAGGTGGTTGAAAGTCAGTTCGTCAATCGGCCCCGAATGCCCTATGTATTCTCCGCAAAGGGAGAGGGGTTCGAGCAATGTGGAAGCCGGCAATGTGTCAATGTCGTGCCGCACGAGCGTTTGGCGGTCACCTGTTTCTATTACATTTCAGTGTCGCTGAAACCGGAAGAGGCTCCCCGGCCGGCGGTGTCTGATGTACCACCCGACCGATCCCGACGAGACGGGTTCGAATGCCGCGTGCGTCGAGCCATGCCAGTGCCTGCCTGTTGGAGAGCCCCACGAGATTCGGCATGAAATCCGGGGGAGGCACATCCGGATCTGCCGTTTTCAGCCTGACCGGCACCATCAGGTCCGAACCGGGAGCGGGTGTGTGTCCGGAAACCACTGCGAATGGATCGTTTTCCGAGACGTCACGCACCTCGTAACCTTCGGCCCTCAGTCTGGATGTCGCCACGGTGGCCGGCAGTCCCCTCACGTCGGGCAGCCGTCGCAAAGAGTCGGCCGGCGAACGGTGGGGCTTCTCCAGTCTCGCGGCCACCTGCGGCAGCGTAGCAATCCAGCGTTCTGCAATTCGCTTGAATATCGGTGCGGCGCTGACACCGCCGTACCCGGATGTTTTCGGTTCGTCTAGCACAACAATCATCGCCACCTGCGGATCGTCTGCAGGGAAGAAACCGACAAAGGTCGCCCGGTAGCGGGCGTGGGTATATGGAGCCTTTTTTGCGGTACCGGTCTTGCCTGCTATCCGCAAACCCTCGATCCCGGCGCGGGTAGCGGTACCCGAGTCGACCACCGCTTCGAAGGCCGGCAGCAGAGATTGTGCCGTCCGCAAGTCGAAGGCTCTGCGAATAGAGTCCGTTCTGGCACGCCATACAATGTCACCGTACACGTCGTGTCGTTCCTCGACGACGTACGGCTGCACCAGCAATCCACCATTTGCCAGTGCAGCGTACGCCGTTAGAAGCTGGAGGGGCGTCACCTCCACTTCATATCCGTGACTCATCCACGCCTGCGAGAGCCCGCTCCACGTAGATGGTTTCTTCAATTTGCCCGGTACTTCGCCCGGCAGATCAACCCAGGTGTTCTGTCCGAAACCAAGCTTCCTGGCGGTCCGATAAAAGTCGGCCGGCTCCACGGTCAGCCCGGCTTTTGCGGCGCCGATATTGCTGGAAACCCGAATGACGTCGTGAAGCGATATCACGCCGTGCTCGTGCGTGTCACGCATCAGGCGCCCGGATACTTCAGCAACGCCGGGACCGGTGTCGAACGTATCCGTCATTGAGAGGCCACCGTTTTCCATTGCCGCAACGGCCGTGACGAGCTTAAAGGTCGAGCCCGGCTCCATCCGGTCGGTGACCGCATGGTTTCGTCTTGCGAACGCCTCGTACCGCGCGGCATCATTCGGATCGAAATCCGGATAGTTGGCCAATGCCAGAATACGGCCGGTCTCCGGCTCCATCGCGATGACCGTCCCCCAGCGGGCAAGCGTACGCTCGACTCCGGAACGCAATTCCTGTTCCGCCATACTCTGCTGGACCAAATCGATCGTCAGTTTGAGATGCCGGCCGTGCTCGGGATCGGTTACGCGGGCTCCCGTCATGGGCCTGACGATTCCGCGGCGATCGCGCTGCACATAACGGCGGCCGTCTGCGCCCCGCAGATAGTCGTCGTAGCGTTTCTCTACGCCATCCAGCCCCCGAAGATCGACGTCTACATGCCCGAGTAGATGACTTGCCAGCCTTCCGTAGTTATAGTGCCGCGTCATTTGCGCCGTCAGAAGAATCCCGGGGATTTCCCAAGCCTCAATCTTTTCCTTCTGACTTTCCGAGATGCTGCGATGGAGAAGTGCATACTGCGGGCTTGATCGCCGCCGGACCGTACGCTGGTAGCGTTGGGCGGAGCCGCCGGTAACCGCGGCCAGTCTCGCGTAGAACGTCTGTGCCATCGCACTGAAGCCGGCTGCGGTGGGATCGACAGCCAGTTCGTACCGGTTGGTATTCACCACCAGCCAGCGACCGTTGCGATCCATGATCGATCCGCGCAGGGCCGGAATGGTCTTGATCCCCTGCGCCTGCCTGGTACCGATTTTTCGAAGTTCCTCGCCGGCAAACACGTTCAGCTCACCGACCTTGAGGGCCACCAGCAAGGGCGCCAGTGCCATAAGGGACAGCACGACGTACAGTCTCGATCGTATGTGTGAGCGCGAATTCACCTGCTGGAAGGGAGCGTTTTACCTGTTGTTTGAACGTGATGGCGGTATGTAGACGGTCTTTCCGTAGCCATATCCTTCGACCAGTCCGAGTCCGGAAGCTCTCGGATACATCACGTCCGGCGCCGTCAGCCGATCGTATTCTCCTTTGAGCCGGTTCAACCGGAGATTCAGGTTCATATTGCGTTGGCCGGCAACCTGCACCTGTCGCATCAGCGCATCGGTCGCATGCACGTGCCCCACATACATCGTCGCCGCAGCTGCCAGCAGAATCACGCAGATCACAAACTGGAGGGTCGAGACGCTGGAAACTCCGTGCGGAGCGCCGTCATGTTTTCGGCGCCTGCGTTTGATCGGTGCCGGCTTCGTTCGAGAACCGACCGGTCGCTTGTACTGCGTACGGTATTTGTCGCGCACGATCACGCCCATGGTGCTTTCCGGTTTTGCAGCGCCCGTCGCTCCGCCACGCGAAGCCGGGCACTACGTGAACGTGGATTCTGCTGCATTTCCTCTTCCGACGGGCGCATCGGCTTGCTTGTCAATTCAAGCCACGGAGAGGAGGTATTACCGTATATATCCCGTTCCGCCCTGCCTTCGAGATTGCCGAAACGCATCATTCGCTTAACACGCCGGTCTTCACCCGACTGGTAGGACAGGACCGCGAGGCGCCCACCCGGTGTGACGATCGCTTCAGCCGCCTTTAGAGCCTTCTCGAGTTCCGACATTTCGTCATTCACCGCGATCCTGATCGCCTGAAACACCCTTGCCAGTGTGCCTGCGGCCTTTCCGTACGGCACCATCCGGCGAACCACATCCGCCAATTCACGCGTCGACCCAACCGGACGACTGCGGACGATTGCTTTGGCGATGCGTCCGGCCTTCGGCTCGTCGCCATAGGTGCGCAGAATGCGTCGCAGTTCGTCCTGCGTCAGCGAGTTGACGAGCTGCCCGGCATTCGCCTCGAGATCCCGATCCATTCGCATATCCAGTGGACCTTCGGCGTCGAAAGAGAAACCCCGGTCCGGATCGTCTATCTGGCGGCTGGACAATCCAAGGTCCATCAACAATCCGTTAACCGGAAGACTGCAGCGGTCTTCAAGCAATGCTGCAAGATTCCCGAAGCTGCCATGGACGAGCGTCAAGCGCTTTCCAATTTCGGATGCCAGTCGCCGGCTGATCTCGTCCAGGGCCTCCTTGTCGCGATCGACGGCAATCACGTGGCCGTGCATCGACAACTTGTCCAGAATCGCCTTCGTCATGCCTCCACCGCCGGCAGTGGCATCGACGTATACCCCGGACTTATTTGTGATGAGATACGTGACCATCGGCTGCCACAGAACCGGAACGTGATACGGCGTTCCGTATCGCACGGCCTCTCCGCCGACGTCTGCTCCGTCGTCCGGTTTCTGATATGTCATTGAGCGCAACCTCATGATCAGTCTTGAGACTTGCGTAATACCGACTCAGCCAGCGTCTCGAAATCGGCAGGCTGAGAGGAGAAATATTCGTCGAGTATATCCTGATTCCAGACTTCGATATGATCCAGTGCACCGATGACGGACACTTTTTGCCCCGGCTCAATGCCGGCAAAATCCATCAACTGGCGCGAAAGCCTGATGCGCCCCTGAGCGTCGAGCGTTTCCTCACCCGCCCAGCGGCTGATCATTCTGATGTAGGCCCGGTTCTCTCTTTTCGATTGATCCAGGTTCAGCAAATGCTGCTCTTTCGTTTCCCATTCATCTTTCGGAAATAAAAAAATGCATCGCTCCAATCCCCGAATCATCGTTAACGTTTGATTGGCGGCGGGATTCAGACACCGGCGCATTTGTGCGGGAAGAGCCAAACGACCCTTCGCATCCACTACATATTCTTCCTGTCCTTTGAACGCCGCCATAGCGCTTACCAGAACACCTTTTCCGATACCCAAGTCTCATCCAAATTCCACCGACCTACACTATTCCCCACTCTTCCCCACAAAACTATGACTTTTATTTCAATCATCAACCTTTCACACAATAAAAAAATGCGCTTTTTTTGACCGTATTTATGTGTTCAGTATATGTGCGCCGGCTTTTTTCGAAAAATGGCACTTTAAAATGGATAATTAATGCACCATTAATGATTACAAGTGGTGAACGAACTTTCACCTATTTTATCCATAATATGCCGTACACATATTTTTAGGAGTGGGGAGCTGTGGGGGACGGGAAGAAGCGGCGGCGGCGCCATTAATAGCGCGTGCCCAGGTATCGGCACGGTCGCGAAAAGCCGTTTTCGACGTCAAAAGGTATTTCTTTCCCGATTCCTTCAGGAACGAGGTGTAATTCTTCCAGCTCCGAGACGGGAAGGAATCCTACATCGAGAATAAGCTGTCGGGCCAGTTCCGGATCCTTGCCGGTGGACAATCGGCCGCCCGTTGAAGTGCATTGAAAGAAAAGCGAGACGGCGTGGAGGGGCGCACGGATGAAATCGGTTACGTAGCAGAGTTTCCCAACGGACACCTCTAGGCCGGTCTCCTCCCTTATTTCGCGTTTCAGGGCATCTTGAAGAGACTCACCAACGCCGACTTCGCCGCCGGGTGGTGTCCAGAACGGATCGGCGTCCCATATTCCTCGGTGCCTTACCAGAAGCAGCGATGCCAACTTCCCGGCCTTCTCGACGACCAATCCTCCGACCCTCACCCGAATGCGACCACCCATTTCTTGTGCAATTTCTGGAATCAACATCCTAACCCTCTGTAATTCATCAATGCCCGGCCCGGCAGTCCACTACGCCATCGAACAATCACGCATTCCAATATTCCCTGTTGAATGACCTGACAATATATTGCCGATACCCGCTACCATTTTTCTTCCTGTCGCGCACATATCACGACTGAAAATAGAAATGGACTATCGCGCAGTTCTTTTTTTGAAATCGACCGCTGGCACCATTGCCACCGGGATGACGGCACCGGTCATTGTGCCGAAACGCATTTTTGGTGCGAACGACAGCATTCGCGTAGCGTTTCTCGGCGTGTATGGACGCCGGCGGAGTCCTATTGATGGCTTCCAGCATCTTGAAAACGTTGAAATAGCCGCACTTTGCGATCCGGATGCGGTCGTTCTTGCTCAGCGCGCAAAATAAATCGAGACCGAATTCGGCACGAAAGTCAAAACGGAACCGGATCTTTGGCGCGTTTTTGATGATCCGGAAATAGAGGTGGTAAGCATTGCCGGCACGAATCACCGGCATGCGCTTTCAACGATTTTGGCGTATCAGGCGGGAAATAACACATATATCGAGAAACCCTGTTCTTATCACATTTATCAAGGTCGAAAAAGGCCGGAGCGACGAAAAAATATGATCGTATTGTCCAACACGGAGTCCGGCTTCGATCTTCAGCGGCGATTCTGGAAGCCGTCCGCCATTTAAGAAACGGCACATCTATCTTCCGGCCTCGCACACCTGTGCAACATTTCCTATCGCCTCGGACGAGCACTCGCATTCGATCCGGCGATGGAACGCTTTGTGGGAGATGAGGAGGCCGACGCGAAGCCGATAAGAAATTACCGGATACCGTACGGCGTTCCGATGAACGTGTAGATCCTGCTCCACGACGTCCAGGGCCTGTTCACACTTCCAGGTACCGCATGAACTCGCGGATACGCAATTCGATATCCTCGTCGGAAACCTGCTCGTTTAATGCCGCGACAACCGTGATACCGTAGTGCTCCAGCACGTGACGTACGCGTGACGAATCGCCGGAATCCAGCTTAACCGTAATGCGGGTTACGCCGTCGGCGCTGGAAGAGCGGTGCGTCGCCAGCGACAGGATCTTGACATTGCTCTGCTCGATGGCGTGGACGAGCTTTCCGACGGCATAGTCGCGTTCGTTCATTTCCACCTCGAGGACCGCACCGGAAAGGTGAATACCCAGCTCTCGCGCGCACTGCGCGAACAGCACGTGGCGCGTCAGCAGACCGAGATAGATATCGTCTTGACTGACAACCGGCAAGATCTCAAGGTTCTTCAACAATATCACCGTAACGCTGTCGTAGAAATGCAAATCACCCGACAGTGCGTACCGGGGTTCGAGATGAAGACTGCCGATCGGCTGATTGGGCGCAGCTTTCTCTACAATTGTACTGGTCACGATTCCGGAGAGATGACCTTCTTCATCCGTAACGGGCAGTTCTTCCAGATCGACGGCGTGCATCAATGCCACTGCATCGGCAACCGTTTCACCCTGTCGTATCGACCACGTATGTTCTCCTATGAGTTCCTTAGCTAGCATCAATACCTCTTGGTCCGGGCGCCTGCCCGATTACCCTGGGATGAATTCTCGTTGCCTGGTGATGTGTACGCACGCGCCCCCGCTTCGGTTCAAGTTAGAGCGGACCGCTCGCGGGGTAATTATTTTCCACTACTACCGGCTGATTCGCTCAGGCAATCGACGCCGTACCCGTTGGCCGGTAGCCCGTGAACCTTGCCAGGTGCCGCTTGACCTCCCCTGCATATTTTTTTGGCACGGCCAGGCGCAGCCTCACGGCCGTGACATCCTTTTCCGAACCGTTTTCGACCATCACGTAGTCTTCTTCGAGCACCTCTGAACGACCTCTCAATTTGGTAACCGCCCCATAATCCGCCACAGGCACATAGGTCAAGATTTCAATACGGTCGCTTTCGAGAAGCGCCGTCAAGGCGTCTTTCAGATCCGCCATACCGATACCGCGGACGGCTGACACGAATGCCGCGTCCGGGAAACGCTCCCGCAAACCGACCAGCCGGCTTCGATCCTCCAGCCTGTCCACTTTGTTAAATACTACCAGTGACGGCTTATCACCCGCGCCTATCTCCTCCAGCGTATCCTTGACAACCCCCATTTGGTCGGCGTAGGAAGGATGTGTCACATCAACAACGTGCATGAGAAAATCGCTCTCACGCACCTCGTCGAGTGTGCTCTTAAAGCTTTCTACCAGACGGTGCGGCAGCTTTCGGATAAAACCGACCGTATCGGTGAGCAGCACCGGATGCTGAGATTTCAATTCCACTTTTCTCGTAGTGGCATCCAGGGTTGCAAACAGGCGATTTTCGGCCGGTACACTGGTATTTGCAAGTGTATTTAGAAGCGTTGATTTTCCGGCGTTTGTATATCCGACCAATGCGACCCGCTGTTCGGAATTTCGACCCTTGCGCTGCGTCGTACGCTGTCTGTCGATACGCTCCAGACGCTCGCGCAATACGGAAATCCGCTTGCCGATCAACTGCCGATCTGTTTCAATCTGGGTTTCCCCGGGACCTTTCGTGCCGATTCCACCTTTCTGGCGCGAAAGGTGTGTCCATTGCCGCGTCAAACGCGTGAGGAAATACTCCAACTGTGCCAGTTCCACCTGTGTTTTTGCGGTGGCCGTTTTCGCACGCCCCGCACAGATATCCAGTATCAATCCCGTCCGGTCGACCAATTTGCACTTAAGCGCTTTCTCGAGATTACGCAGCTGAACCGGTGACAGATCTTCATCAAAAATGACGAGATCGCTTTTGCGCCGACCCACCAGCTCCTTGAGCTCTCGAACCTTGCCTTTTCCGACAAACGTCGACGGACTGATTCGTTCCAGGGTCTGGGTAACCCGGTCGGTGACCGCTGCTCCGGCGGTATCAGCCAACAATTCGAGTTCGTTCAGTGCCTCTTCCAGCTTCCAGTGCGGGGCCCTCGGTGTCTGCACACCGACAACGATCGCAGATTCAGCGCTCGGAACGTTGTTCTCTATCAAGCGAAGTTGTCTGTTTTGGTTAGCTTCTAGGTAGTTAAATGCTGGTACCCGATCGTCGTTTCACGCACATGCCCTGTTGTGTTACGCGCGGTTAATTCAGCTGTTTTAGCGCGCAACTCTGGATGGCTGCGACTCCGGACGCCACCGCATTCCGACAAGCATTTCAAGGATCAGCAGAAGTAATGCCGCAAGTAGAAATGGGCGCCAGAGCTCTACGCCAAACCGCGCCTCTGAGACCATCGATGCGATGGCCGTTGTATCGCCCGGTTCCCGCACGGCAACCGGTACGCCCGCTATACGCTCCAGCCTGGTGGCCGCGTCCGTTGGGGTGAGCCTCTCCAAATCTGACTCCTCCGGCGCCATATTTACGGCAATCCGCCGAATCGGCCGGTCCGCGCCGTCGACGATTGTATAGACACCAGGTTTACTCAGATCGGCCGGCACCTGAACAGTGATTCCTCCTGCATGCGTACGTTGCTCCATGGCAAATGTCGCGCCACCCGGTGCCTGAAGCATGAAGTTGCCGGTTGCACGTCCGTCCAGCCGCACCGCAGCACTCCGACCGAGGATGAACCGTTCCATCGATGAATCTCCCGAGACGGTCAGGTAATAAAGCGATCGGTAGACCAGCGGGATAAACAATCCGCGTACGGGCAAGTCCGACCAGCCGGGTTCAGGGGCGGACAGCACCACAAGGGCGGCACCCTGTCCGCTTTTAACTTCTTGGACGAATGGTCTGCCGTTCGATAGCGAGGCGATTGTCTGTTCTTCGCCCGAACCCGCCCGATAGTTTAGGTAGGCGTACACATCAGGCTGTTCCAGTCGCCGGGCGTCTGGTTCCGAACGGTCGAAAATACCCCGAAACACGGGATGCTCCATGTCCGCCTGCTCCAGCCGCGCAATCGGAAGGCCGGATCCCGGCTCACCGGCCCTCCCGCCGGGCTGTCCGGCGCCCAGCGCAGAAAGAAGATCGTCGTCCCCCTCCGCCGATCCCGCAAACAGCAATAGGCCTCCGCCATTCTCTACAAATGAGGACAACCTGGCCGCCTCGCTCGAAGCGGCGGACGAAAGGCCGCTTAAAACGATTGCGTCGAAAGAAGACAGTTGGGTTGCCGGCAAATCCCCCTCGGATATGACCTGCAAATCGAACGCCGATTGGCCGGTTTCCAGTTGCTGGCCAAGCGCAAGTTCGAGATATGTGCTTTCGCTTCCCGCGCCCCGCACCAACAGGATCCGCCGCCTTTCCGGAACGTGAAGAACAAAATAGCGGACGTCGTCGTGGGGAAAGGCATCGGCCTCCAGCCGGATGACACCCGGTAATTGGCCGCGGTTATCGGGCACGACCGTAAACGTGACATCCCTTTCGGACGATGCGTCGACATTCAGCGCCGCCTGCGCGAGTCGTTTGCCGTCAAGGGAAAGACTTACGACGGCATCATCGATCGGTGTGGACGCATAATTCCGGACGGCTGCCGATACCTCCACCGGCTGTCCGGCCTCGATTATCCTGCTGTCGATCGACACCTTCGATACGGCTGCATTGTCCGTAGCGCGCTCACCAAACGGCAGCAGAAAAATGCGCGTACGGGAGGGAAATGTGATGCTGACGCTGTCGGGGAACGTACTGGATTGAAGATCTGACAGGAGGTATAGCTCATGGTTCGGCAGTGCGCTTTCGCGCAGTCGCTCCGCCGCGTCCGTCAATTGCTGATCGATCTGCCCCGCTCCCGCCCGGGCCTCGATCGCAGTGATCGCATCCGCCGACAGCAATTCCCGTCCACCCGCCGACTCAAAAGCAGGTGTACCTGGGTATAAATAGACCTCGTCCCGGGTATTCATTTGTTCGAATACCTCCCGCGCCGCGTTGATCGCCTGATCGAGCAGCCGGCCTTCCCGGTCCCGCAGCGTCATCGACAATGAGTTGTCGACAACGATCGCGGCCGATGTGGAGGCCTGCCCGCCGAATGCACCGGCCAACGGTCCCTGCAAAGTCGGACGTGCGAACGCGAGTACCAGACAAACAATGGCCGCCGTACGCAGCAGCAGCAGGATCCACTGGCGTATGCGAACGCGGCGCATTGTGCTGCGCCGTAGTTCCCTTACGAAAGCCAGGGAGCTGAAATCAACCCGCTTCGGCTTCCGGAAATTGAAGAGGTGGATAAGCACCGGAATCGCTGCGGCGGCCAACCCGAAAAGAACGAACGGATTCAGAAATGCCATCAGTTGATTTCCAACACAAGATCAATGATCCTCAGGGCTGGTTGCAACATGCCGCACACATTCGCGGTTCCGGACCGAGCCGTTCTGTTCCTTTATGTCATCGCGTAGCTATTTGTTTGGTAGACGGTACGTTCTAAAGCTGTCCATTCCGCGCTCCGGCTCCTCGGATTAGCGCCATTTTTCCGATATTGCGGGCGCCCCATTACCAACCGTTCAATTTCCGAGCGAATGAAAGACAACCGTATCATCACCGTCTTCCTCGGCCTGTTGACCGTCGTAGCACTAGGGATGGTCCTGTCGGAACTGCGGGTCGTGCTGCTGCCGTTCGTCATTGCGGCTCTGTTCTCCATTATGTTCAACCCGATCGTCGTGTTTTTGCAGAAACGACGGGTGCCCATCTTCATTTCGCTCGTTGTCGTCCTGCTGGCCGTCGCGCTTGTCGTTTTTTTACTCGTACTGGTATTTCTCACGACGGCGGAATCGTTTGTCGAAGCACTTCCGCGGTATGAAGCCCGGCTGGACGATCTCGTGGAACGCATCTTCAGCGGACTCATTCTGGTTGCAGGTCGGCTCGGCTATGATACCTCGGATATCGATTTTTCCGCTATCATAGATTTTTCAATGATCACGCGTGCTTTCTCGTCGGGCGTAGACAATTTTGTAGGAACCGCGGCGAATATTTTCATGATCCTGCTCTTCATGATGTTCATCCTTGCCGGTACGGGAGGACTCGCCGACAAGGTGAGAAGGGCGTTTCCGGAGCGATACTCCAGCCGGATCGCGGGTATAATCACCAACGTGAATACGCGCGTTCGTCAGTATCTGGCGACCAAAACACTGATCAGCGCCGGGACAGGAACGTTAACCTGGTTGGTTTTATTCATTATCGGGGTCGATTTTCCCGTGTTGTGGGGCGTTATGGCTTTCCTCCTCAATTTTATTCCGAATATCGGATCGATTACCGCTGCGGTGTTGCCGTTTATCCTCGCCCTGCTGCAGTTCGAAACGATGTCGGAGCCGCTTCTCGTGCTTATTCTGCTGGCAAGCGCCCAGCTTGTTATGGGCAACGTTGTCGAACCGCGCATTATGGCCTTCTCTCTTGACCTCAGCCCGCTGCTGATTTTGATCAGCCTCATTTTTTGGGGATGGCTTTGGGGAATTTGGGGAATGGTGCTCGCCGTACCGCTCACGGCGATGATCAAAATCATCTTCGAGAATATCGAGCCGCTGAAGCCGTTCTCCATTCTCATGAGCGGCCCGAAACGAACGATACCAAAGAAAGGAAAGCCTCGCCGAAAATCCGGTGCCGCCACGTCGCCGGCACCGGCAAATGCCGACGAAACCGAGGGGTGACCTCCCGGAAGCGGCGAAGTTTCCCGAACCTACAGATCGGGATCGGCTCTTAGCCGGGCGATGCCGCGGCTGATATAGGCTCGAAGCACACCAACCGTTTTTCCGGTTTGTCGGCTCATTTCCGCATAGGAAAGGCCATCGAAATACCGAAGGCGCACTACATCGGCGAGGAACCGCGGCAGCCGATCTACGGCCTCCCGCAGAGCCCGTTCACGCCCCCGCTTGTCCTCCACATCACCTGGGTCATATGACTCGACCGTTTCGCATACCCGCAACGCATCCCTGGCCAATGCCGATCGGCGAATGTATGTCCGCCATTCATTGCGACAAACGACGTACACCCACGAAGCATAGCGAGACGGCCGCCTTACCGATGTGTGCGAACGGTTGATGCGAACGAGCGTTCTCCCGACCAACTGGTCTCGGTCCGTTTTGGACAAGCCGGGATTGCGGCGGCAAATATGGCGAAAGAAGCCGACGACATTGCAGTAGGTCCAGACGTCGACTGCGTATTTATCCGATGCACTGCCGTCGCGGCGCCAGCGTTCGTACATCCTGTTTACGCCGTTTACATCTTCGGCCGGAAAGTCGAGTGCGCGGGATACACGTTTGTATGAGCATTCAAGCGTGTCCATAGCATATCGGTAATTGTGACACCGGATCAAAGACGTCCGGCAAGAAATGGAATCCGAATTGCATTTAATACATTCTGCTGGTAGCTTTTTCAGGTTTACTCTTCCGCACAGGGGCGTTGAAAATGACGGATAACCGGGATTCTGATACGATTCGCTGCTCGTTCTGTGGCCGTGCCGCACACGAGGTCAACTCGATGGTTGCCGGCCCCGGGGTATACATTTGCGATCGATGTGTCCAGGATGCGTCGGGGATCGTCAGGGGGGAGTCAGCGACGCCCAAAAAGACGAAGCCCAAGGTCCACATCCACAGACTGTCACCGCTGGAAATCAAGGCTGCGCTCGACGAATTCGTCATAGGCCAGGAGCGGGCGAAAAAATCACTTTCGGTTGCCGTCTATAACCATTACAAGCGTATTGAAGCGCAGGATTACGCCCAGCCTTATGGGGAAGTCGAGATTGAAAAGTCAAATATCCTGTTGATCGGCCCGACGGGTACCGGAAAAACGCTGCTTGCGCGTACGATGGCGCGCGTACTGGATACGCCGTTTTCCATCTCCGACGCCACGGCGCTCACCGAGGCGGGCTATGTCGGCGAAGACGTGGAGTCGATCCTTTCGCGCCTGCTACAGTCGGCCGACTACAACGTCGCACAGGCCGAGCGGGGCATCATCTATATGGATGAGATCGACAAGATCGCGAGGAAGGCCGATAATGCATCGATCACGCGTGACGTCTCGGGAGAAGGCGTGCAGCAGGCGCTGCTGAAGATTCTGGAAGGCACCGTTGCCGCGGTACCGCCGAAGGGTGGTCGGAAGCATCCCGAACAGAATTTGATCAATATCGACACGACGAACATCCTGTTCATCTGCGGTGGCGCTTTCGAGGGACTCAACGATATTGTCGCCCGGCGTCTATCGACCAATACGATGGGATTCATCGTGGAGGAAGGCCGGAAAGAGAATAAAAAGGACGATCCTTTGTTGCTCCAGCTCGTCGAGCCGGATGATCTCCTTCAATTTGGGTTGATACCCGAGTTTATCGGCCGGATGCCCGTGATTTCTGGACTCGAGCCGCTCAGCGACGACGCCATGAAGCGCATTCTGACCGTGCCTAAGAATGCGCTTGTAAAGCAATACAAAAAGCTGTTTGCCCTCGATGGCATCGATCTGTTTTTCGACGATGAAGCGCTGGATGCCATTGTGCAGCGCGCGCGAAACCTCGGAACCGGCGCACGCGGCCTGCGGTCCGTCATGGAAGAAGTCATGCTGGACGTGATGTATAACATCCACTCAATGACCGGCGTAGGCCGCTGCCGCCTCACGCGGTCATCCGTGCTGTACGGCGATGCTCCGGTATACGAGGAACGCAAGGCAACCGCATAGCCGGTACCCTCCAGTCTCCCCTGGGGCCTGCCGGTTCCCTTCCATATACTGGGATTGTGCAGCTGAACGCATTTTGATGCGTTATTAGTCCACGTGGCAATGAAAACACCGTCTCCTATTCGGCGTGCCTTCTATGTGTTGTCCTACTACGCGCAGGGCGTTTTCCGGGGATTTGTAAGGAAGGATGTATTCCTGTGGAGCGGCGCCATCGCTTTCAAGGTGCTTATCACGCTCGTACCACTGGTGCTTCTGGTGGCCGGCATTTTCGGACTGGTGCTTCGCCGCGCAGCCATCAGGGAAACCATAGAGAATTTCATTACGGCCTTCGCACCGGAAACCCAATCAGGCCAAATCTCCGATCTCCTCCTGGGCTTTTCGTCGAAAGGCGATACCATCACGCTCATCGGCGCCGTCGTTCTCTTCCTTACCGTGGTGACGCTGTTTACCACCCTCCGGAAAGTGGTCGGCAACATTTTCGAGGGTACCCATGGAAACCGCGGCATCCTTCGCGGCTATGCGCTCGACGTCGTTCTTGCCGTGCTGGGCGGCGTACTGTTTTTGCTGACGTTCGGGTCATCGTTGCTCATGGACGTATTCGAGGCATTTTCCACGGACTTGATCGCGCACCTTGGCGAAAACCGGCAGTGGCTGGAAACGCTATGGAGCAGCTTCGGAAACAGTATCGAGCTCCTTTTTCCTCTCATACTTTCGACCATCCTGTTTTTTGGCCTGTACGCGCTCATACCGTATCCGCATCCGGCCAGGCGAAGCGCGTTGATGGGTGCCCTGACCACTGCAATTCTCTGGGAATTGGCCAAGCGGACCTTTTCGTTTTACATCGTCGAGTTCGGCACATTTGACCGATACTCCGGGATCGGAACCCTTGGCCTGATCGTTGGCCTCGTATTCTGGACATACTATTCAGGACTCGTCTTCATCATCGGCGCCATGGTTACGGCGCTTCACGATGAACGGTCCTCGCCACGCAGGCATGAGCCGACTACCGGACATAGATCGCACGGAGAACTGCCGCCCTGGCCGGACAACCGGGGCAAAGAGCGCAAAGAGGGCGAAGAGGGCAAAGGGGGCGAAGAAGGTGAAGAGGGCAAAGAGGGCAAAGAAGGTGACTCTGCTCCGGTTCCGGCCTCATCCGATTCCTGAACGAACTGCGCGAGGGTTCTGGACCTTCCTCTGTCTGCTCATCGTCGGGCTGGCGCCAAGCGAGACGGCGATCGCCCAGTCGTCGCTTCGAAGCATCAATGCCGATACGAAAGTCGCGCGCGTTCGCTTCAGAGGCAACAACACGCTCTCCGATGGCCGGCTTAAGGAGGTTATCGCTACCGTAGGACCGAGCCGGCTCGACCGATTGACATTCTGGCGAAAGGAATCGCATCCGTTCGATCCGGTCGAACTACAAAAGGACCTTACGCGGCTTCGCCGTCTGTATGCCCGTCACGGTTTCCCTTCTCCACGTCTGGACTATATCGCCCAACTCGATGCAGACGCCAATGCCGT
>CAZIIP010000012.1:7307-23573 GCA_964539455.1 uncultured Rhodothermales bacterium | reverse complement strand
CCCCACCAGATAGCCGATCAGCCCAACCCACAATCCGGCAAACGTAATGCGGAGGTAGTAATACAGGTGGTCGTACGAAATAACCGATCGCGCCCGAACGGCGATGACGGGAGATGTCGTCTCGTCATCCTCCTCCTGCTGCAATCGATAGTACGTCAAATATGGCGTACCGAACACGGTCTCCTCTTGCCAGACGCTCGGTCGGCTCTCCAGTGCCTGGGCGACAGGCGGTGGCAGCGGGTTGTTTTCGAATCCGGTGCCCTCCGTGCGCACCAGACGGCCCAGACGATACTCGGCAAGGGACAACATGCTTCGCCAGTCATCGTAGCCGAACATCGTGTGCGAGATGGCATCCGGATCCTGGCGGGCGAAGCGCACCGTTCTAGGAGTAGCGGTAGCCAGTATCCAGACACGCTCCGAGCGTATGTCGGCCGACGTCAGTCCGGCAAATGTATTTTGACTTCCGTCTATGGATTGCGAGACCCAACCGATCTGTCGCGGCCGACTGCTATCGGCGGCAAGTCGCGCCCGCAACAACCCGAAGGCACCCCGCCACTGCGTCTCTTCCACGGGAATACCCGTTGAGGGGAAGCGCTCGCCATAAACAGGTCGTTCCTCTGCATTCAACAAGGTCAGGGTGAGGCGGTACTCATCCAGAATTGGAAGCTCAACAGCATCGAACATGCCTTCACTTCCGGCCGGGGGGACGCCACGATCGGTCGTTTCCACCATCGCCGCATCCAACGCGTGGTTGATAACGAGCTTCAGCTCCGCATCTTTGCGTGCCACAAAATCGTCCGCAACATCCTCCATCCGTATTTGTCGCTGTCGCATCATGGCTTCGTAAACCAGCGGATAAACGATCGCCGAAGAGACCAGCGTGATGAGCACAAACACCTTGACACTCAATACGCGGTGGAAATTGCCTGACCAGGCCGCACCAATGAGTGAAATAAACAAGGCGAACGTCCAGAGCATCAGCGCGACCATCCACGGCAGCAGGGCGTTCAGATCGGTGACCGCATAGGCGGCGGCAACGACCGAAACGGACGGCAATCCAAGGGCCAACAAATGCTTTCCGGCGGACCGATCGTCGCGGTATCGCGCAATCCACCACGCATATCCTCTAAACACCGCCGCAATCGCCAACGCCGAAGCGAGTGTCCAAGTGACCAGTGCCGCAAAGACGGATAGAACGAGTGGCTCCGGGGACAAACCCGTCCAGGCGAAATAATCCAGTGTCGAATCAAATATGACGGATCTGGAGAGCGCCGCAAGTGCCAGCGACAGGGCCGAGACGATCAGCAGCATGAGGGCCGTAGCAGCAATCATGCGCGGCCAGGAAGTTCGCTCACGTTGTGCGAGCCAGGTGTCCCGCAGCTCTTGCAGTCCGGCGTTGAACCCGCGCAAGTTCGGAAATGTGACGTGCAAGGTCACTTTCACGATCCAAATCACAAGTATGAACCAGACCACGGTCGAAATAAGGAGGTCACCGATTGACTGCGCGACTCCCAGTCCGAACGAAGAGGCAAGATGCCGGGGATCGAACAGTGGTGAATCGGGAAACCAGCGGGCGGGAATATTCAGCAAGAGCAACGCGAACCGGAAGCCGATCGTCCCTGCCGCAATGACGGACGTGACGATCAGTACATCCCTGAATCGCACGGCGTTACCGTTCCGCCGGGTTTCAGACAACCATGTGCGATAGCTTCTCCAGGCGCCAAACAAGAACCAGAATGCAACCAGTGCACTCCAGAAACAGATCACATTGTCGTAGCGGCCCTGCGCCGCCGCTACAAGGTCCTCCGCATCGGGCGGATAAATGGACGCGGCTCCAAGCATTGCCCCGTCCCTTCCGGGAAGCGCGATTTTTTTCGCATCCGACGCAGGCAAAATGGCGGGTAAAAAAGAGTCCCCGAACCGGACATTGACCGTCGCCTTGATATGACGCGACAGTTCCTCCGCCAGACTGTAGGGTTGAAGATATTGGCTGGGTACGTTGACGGGTACAGTTGCGAGACGCAAAACGCGGACCCTGCCCAAGACGCGGGCACCATCCGTGATCGGCAGCCACAGCACCAGCGCCTCACGGTTTGCGTCGTCCCTGACATTCCTGGTCGTCAATTTGGTTGCCGTGGCGGCTATCACCGAATCTCGCGGCATCCCGAACCCGTTCCACGCCAGCAAATCTCCGTGCGAATCGAATAGTTCGATGGCGTGATACCGGCCGGGGGAGAGCCCGCTAAACCAGTCGATCAGTTCCAGGTGGTCGGGATTCGAGCTCTCGCCACGGTTGTCGGTTCCGGAAGAACGCAGCACCCTGCCGACATGTGATTCGCCGGCCACGCGTTCGGCCAACTGCAGCATTTCCTGCTGGACCGCCTCAAACCGCCCGAGAAGAATCGACTCAGCCTCTCCCACCAGTGCACTACGGGCGGACTCGGCGGCCGACCGCAATCTTGTCGTGTGAACCTCCGAGACGACCCGGGTCAGGCCCATCGCAAGAAGAAGTACCGCGAGTACACCGATGTAGCGAAGTAGCGGGCGCGCGCCTGCATGCGATGTCGTTTGCTTGTGCTGCGGCATATCACATACGCTCCGCTACCCGGAAGCTAGCTTTCCGGTGTGCTCTCGGTTCCAACGATACGCACCTCCTTCACCTCCCACGCGTCATTTCGAATTCTAAGGTATACGTAAACATGGAACCTATCATCGCTGTTTTGAACCGCATAGTCGCCAAGTAGCAGTCTTCGGCCATCTGAATCGGTTGCCTCTGTGAGTATAAATCCGCCCGGGGGGTAGTCGGCAAAAAAACGCTCGAGGACGTGCGTCGCCTGGGCTCGGCTAAACAATCCGGATGAACCTACAACGGATATGTCAAGCTGCTGCGCAGCCGTCCGGAACAACATTTCGGCATCTCCCTCATTGAACGCGGTCACGACGGCCGTCTGCAGTGCATCTGCCGACGGATCCTGCGCATGAAGTACCGCACCCGATGCGATCGTTAACAGGAAACCGGCGAGGATTAAATGGTGGGAAATGCCCGTTTCCGGAGGATCGAACCGGCCGCCGCAAGAGGCATTGGTCAAGATCATCGTACTCCTTTTCGTAGGCGCAATCGCATTCTTGTTCCACAAAGGTTGGAGGCTGCATTGAGCACTAGCAAGAATCGCTCCGAATTACAGCAATGTAAATAACAAAAATATCAGGTCATTAACGCATCATTCTTACCGGTTTGGTGTCCAGGATGCTGTCCACGGGTGTGGCCGGCGTCATACAAAGTGGACAATCGTCACGCCCGGACCACCGTGGTCCCACGTGGGTTCTTCATAACCGGAGACATCCGGATTCGCTCCGAGCATATCGCGTACCGCGTTTCTCAACGCACCGGTGCCGGAACCGTGAACGATCTCCGCTCGGTCCAGACCGGTAGCCATGCAGTCGTCCAGGAACCGTGTCACAATCGGAAGCGCCTCATCCACGCGTTTTCCGCGGATATCAATGCGCGTCGAGGCGCGCATTGCCGGACGGTCCCTCTCCACCTTGCCGGAAACCACGTGGACCTGCTGTTTTTTCGGTCCTCCGACGCGCGTTAATCTGCGCGTATCGACCGTCATCTGAGCCGATCCGCCTACGATGACGGCTTTTGCACCTTTTACGCTATCGACCACCATTTCGGACTGTCCGTCATCGAGCACCACACGGTCCCCCGGTTCGAGCCGCACGTGCCGGTTGCGCACAGAAGGCTTTTTCCTCTTTTGCTGTTTTTTCCGCGTTTTTTTCGATTTCGACGTAACCGCCTTTTTGTAATCATCGAGCGCTTTTCTAGCCGCCTTTGTCGCCTTCGCCTCGGCATTCGCTTCCTTTATTTCACGAATGGTGCGCTCGATTCGGGCATTGCTCTGTTTCAGCAACTGCTCCGCTTCGGCCAACGCCCCGGCACAGATCGCATCGGCACTTTCCTCGAATCTTTGCCGCTCCCGTTCATGCGTCCTCCGGGCATCTTCGTATCGTTTTCTTTCCTCCTCGATCTTGCCGAGCTTCTCGGTCAACCGGCGGTTGTTTTCAGCATACGCTGCAAGCACTTGTTCAAGACGAACCTGGTCGGCTCCTGCGACCGATCTGGCCCGCTCCAGGATATCCTTCTTCAAGCCCAGCCGGGTTGCTACATCGAATGCATAGGAGGCGCCGGGAATGCCGGTTTGAAAGACGTACGTCGGTTCGAGGGAATCCAGATCGAACTGCAAGGATGCATTTTCGACACCGGTCGTTTCCGTTGCGAACACCTTCAATGCCGTTTGGTGGGTGGTCACGATAGTCGTCGCGCCTATGTTATTCAGTTGCTCGAGCACCGCCTGAGCCAAGGCCGAGCCCTCGGCGGGATCCGTTCCGGTTCCCGCCTCATCGATCAATACGAGCGACCGTCCGTTGGCACCTGCGGTGATCGTGCGCATATTCTCAACGTGTGAGCCGAAGGTGGACAGGTCGTTTTCTACCGATTGCTCGTCTCCGACATCAGCAAAGACCTTTTCGTAGACCGGGAACGTGGTGCCCGGTTTGGCCGGTATCGGGATACCATTTGCAAGCATCAGGGCAAAAACGCCGACGGTTTTCATCACGACGGATTTTCCTCCCGCATTCGGACCGGAGATGACCAGAACGCGCGTTTCCGGATCCATCTCCAGATCCAGCGGAACGACGCTCTTGTCCGATTGCAATGCACCCGGCACCTGCCGGAGCAGCAATACCGGATTTTTCGCGCTCACGAGACGAAGACTGCCGTCTTTCGACAGATCCGGCACCATCGCGTCCATGCCGGCAGCCAGCCGCGCCTTGGCCTGACGTACATCGAGGTTGGTCAGGATGGCCACCGAATTCTCGATGAGCGTTGCAGATTCACGTATGCGGTCTGCACAATTCCTGAGGATTCGCCGGATCTCGTGTTCGACTTCCAACTGAAGCGATCGCACTTCATTGTTCAGGTCGAGACAGGAGGCCGGCTCAATGTAGACCGTTTGTCCCGTAGCGGACGTGTCGTGGACAAATCCCTTGACCTTGCGTTTGGCTTCAGCACGTACCGGAATGACCAGGCGCCCGCCCCGGACGGTCGGTTGTTCGTCCGCTGCAAACCCCCGGTCGACACACCGGCTCAGTTCTGCCGAGGCGGCGGCACGTGCGGCATTTTCCTGTTGCAAAAGGGTTCGCCGCAGGCGCCGAAGATCGGGCGATGCATGGTCACTGATTCTTCCATCGTAGTCGACCACCGATTCGAGGAAGCGGACCAGGGCGGGCAGCGGATCGATCGGGCGCAGGGCCTCCCACAACGCAGGATACTTGTCCTTACGCTGCTGAAAATAGCCACGCAGGCGCTTTGCCAGACCCAGCAGCCGGCGAATTTCTGCCAGTTCCTCGACATCGGCAACCGCTCCGGTAGGCGACAGTCGTTTCAGGATCGGAATAATGTCTCCGAAAGACTCCAGCGGCAAGGGATCGTCAAATTGAATCGCACGCTGCAATTCATCCACGGCCTCCAGTTCCCGAACCATCCACGCCCGATCGGCAGAAGGACGGTTGGCTGCAAGCGCAATCTTCCCTCCGACACTCAGCAACGACGCTTCAAGGCGCTCCCTGATGATGTCGAAACCCAGTTTCTGTTCAATATGCGCAGGATATAGATGCACGGTTCGGTCCTGCCGCTGCATACAGCTAGATCGAAGAATGATCACCCAGATTGGTCGCGCCGGTGTAACCGTCTACGGTTGCGAACCTTCCGATGACCGATCGTTGTATCGTACTCTTTGATACGGTGGCGTGTTCGAAAAGAATCGAATCGCTAACGACGGAATCGGAGACCGTCGCACCCGCTTCTATGGTTACATGCGGCCCGACGACACTCCGTACAACCGACGCGCCGGGACCGATAAAAACGGGCCCGACAATCGTGCTGTCCGTCACCGAATCTCCCGGCATCGGACCCTGTTCTTTCGCGCGGACGATGCGAGAGGTATCGAGCAATGCATCGATGGTGCCACAATCCAGCCACTCGTCTACACCGGTCGTTTTCAGATTGAGGTCCCACTGAATCAACAAATCCAGCGCATCAGTGAGCTGGTACTCGTCCCCGTGTCCGGTAATGTTGCGCTGGATAATGTAATCCAGTGCCTTCAGCAATTGCCGGCCGTCACGAACGTAATTGATACCGATAAGCGCCTCGTTTGAAATCGGTTCGGAGGGTTTTTCAACGAATGATACGACGCGCCCCGCCTCGTCCTTGACGGCTACGCCAAACCGCGACGGATCTTCCACTTCCTTGGTCCAGACGAGCGCGTCGACTCCATCCAGATCCGCTTTTCGGGACATGGAGAAAAGCGTGTCGGCGAAGACGACGATGACCTCCCCTTCGAGATAGTCTCTCGCACAATACGTTGCATGCCCGGTTCCTTTGGCTTCATCCTGTCTGGCAAACCGGGCCACGACGCCGTGTCGGCCGCAAATGGTTTCCAGATTCTCGTTGACTTCCACCGGGAAATCGCCGAGAACAAACACCGCTTCTTCCAGCTTTCGAGGCAAAACGGTCATAAACGTCTCCACAATCCGTTCCACCATCGGCTTGCCCGCCACCGGGAGTAATGGTTTGGGCGTAACGTGCGTGTGAGGGCGAAGCCGCGTTCCACGGCCGGCCATGGGAATGATCAGTTTCATGCTAAGCCGGTTACGAGATTTTTCAAATATGCGGCCGCAAGATAGGGCAATCGCGAGGCATTTCATGCCGATCCCATGATCACCGTCAGATTCCGGCTGCTGTATCCGGAAGCGATTTCGACAGACGGCCTAATAGTTTGTGGTGATACACCTGTTTGAATTAAATATATTCAGTTTTTCTGATTTGTTGCCTCAAATCCTGTTATCCCAGCGCTGACTCGTGTAATGGTCGTCGCCTGTATTTGTGGAGAACGAGGGCGAACCGCTCGGACGGCAATGCCTGGGTGGACGGTGGGCGCCGGACAGGCTGTCTGGGTAGGTGGCCGGGCAACGATCGGAATCGGATACTTCCCAGACACCACACAAGCCAACAAACGGATCTACCATGCGAATCATTGTTGCGATCATCCGTCCTGACAAGCTTACCGACGTACTGAAGGCCCTTTATGCGGCCGAAGTGCAGGGTCTCACCGTGTCGCGCGTACAAGGTCATGGCGGGGAAACGGAAGAGGTCGAAACCTATCGCGGCTCGCGGGTCATGATGGGTTTGTCCGAGAAAGTCAGGCTGGACATCGGTGTTTCGGAGCCGTTTGTGGATGTCACAGTGAAGGCGATCATGGAGAGTGCACGTACCGGTGGCGTCGGTGACGGCAAAATATTCGTCTTGCCTGTGGAGAAGGTATATCGGATTCGAACCGGTGAGGAGGACCGCGCGGCGGTCACACCGGTCACGGTTGCCGCGGAAGACGCATAAGCCTCGGCCGCGGCCCAACGTCCGGTTACGCGTCTTTCTCAGAGGAAACCGTTGTGCACCGGACTTGTAGTAGGAGTTCCTCCAAAGGCGGCTTCGACGGCCGTCCAACGTGTGGAACGTCCGCTCAGGTTGCATGACCGATTCCCGACAGCCACAATCCGAATTCCCCATTGATCAGGAAGTATCCGGCGAAATGGAACGCTGGTCGACGCAAACGATCCGGGATACCTGGCGTGTCTTTCGGATCATGGCCGAATTCGTAGACGGTTTTGAGACCCTCTCCCGCGTCGGCCCCTGTATCACGCTATTCGGATCCAGCCGCTCGCGTCGCGGCGCCGAGGACTACGAGCTGGCGCGATCAGTCGCCAGACAGGCCGCAGGTCGCGGATACGGCGTCATCACCGGTGGCGGACCGGGCATTATGGAAGCGGCCAACCGCGGTGCACAGGAAGCGCGCGGCGTAAGTGTCGGCTTGAATATCGATTTGCCGTTCGAACAGGTGCCGAATGCCTTCATCGACCGGGACAAACTTGTTAATTTCAACTTTTTCTTCGTCCGGAAAGTGATGCTCCTCAAGTATGCCCAGGCCGTGATCGTCCTTCCGGGCGGCTTCGGGACGCTCGACGAGTTGTTCGAATCGCTCACGCTCATTCAGACGAACAAGGCGACGCCGTTTCCTGTGTTGATGATGGGCGCGGACTACTGGGAAGGATTGGTAGAATGGCTTTATAAACAAGTACTACCACAAAATAAAATCTCGCCGGAGGATATGTCGCTATTCTCCGTTACCGATGAACCCGAACACGCGTTGGATATAATCGAGAAGTTTTACGAAACAAGGGATTTGATGAAGCCGAAATTTTAGCTGCGGACCGGGTTTTGCCTTGGAGGGCTCCCCCGTTCCTCCGTAGCTTGGAACATTGGGCCTATGATGCCTGTTGAGAATAGCCGCATCATTTGCGCATTGGGTTTGTGGCGGCAGTGTTGTTGTCATGAGACCCGCAAAAGCAGCGGTCGGAACAAACGAGCACGATCTGCCGGCCCTGCAGAATAGAACATCAGGCCATTTGCGGTCACCTTTCACCAAACTATGACGATTATGCCACGAGTAGTGCGATTGCTCTTCGTATCTCTTCTTGCCGGTCTGTTTTTTGTGACCGCAGCATCAGCACAGGATCCCGAGGCGGCGAAGGCCTATAACGAGGGAATCCGGCTGTACAAGGAGAAGGACCTCAACGGCGCCCAGCAGGCATTTCAAAGGGCTGTCGAGCTGGCCAACGCCGCAGGGGACGAAGAAACTGCCGGAAAGGCCAAAAACGTTGCCGGGCAGCTTCATTACAGCATCGGCATCACCAAGATGAAACAGGGCGACGAGGAAGGCGCGATGGCCTCTTTCGATGCCGGAATTGCCGCCCGTCCGGGAGACCACAAGAATTATAAAGGCAAAGCGCTGCTCTTGAAGAAGCAGGGGAAAATAGAGGAGGCCATCGAGGCATGGCTCAAGACGGCCGAGGTCGCCAACAATGCCGGCGAAATCGGTGAAGCGAAAAGAGCGATTGTTCAGGCGGAAGGTTTTGCCGCTACGGCGATGCAGAACGAGGAATACGACAACGTAATCGCTTACGGCAACATGTTTCTCGAGCAGGAAGAGACGGCCAATATCCATTTCTATCTGGCGGCTACCTACAATAAAAAGGCACAGCACCAGCCGGCGGTCGAGCATGCACTGAAAGCGCTGGAAATGGAAAAAAACCGCGGTGAGCATGCCAAAATCGCCTACGAAGCCGCCGTGGCATACGAGGGTATGGCCCAATTCGACAAGGCTGTAGAGTTTTACCAGCGTGCCGCCATCGGCCCTTATAAGGCTTCAGCAGAACACAAGATCGAGCAACTCGGCGGAGGGCGATAAACTCCCCGCATTTAGAAGAATACAAAGCCCGCGAGCATCTCATGCCGCGGGCTTTTTCATTGTCGTCTCACGAACTTTCGCTACGGAACACGCATGGGTACCAGACTCAAAGCCCTGACGATCGATTTCTGGAACACCATTGCCGACGGGTCGTCCGGCCAGTCGCAGCGTGCCAATCGACGTCACCGTATGATTCTTGAAACGGCTGGTCTGCCGGCGGACACGGAGCACGTTGCGCGGGTCGCCGCAACGGAAAAAGCGGTCGTCGCCACTTATGAAGAGCAGCGGGTTATCCATCAAAACGCGACGAACGCCCATAGTTTGCTGCTGCAGATCTTCAGTGAATTGAATGTGACCCCGGAAGATCACGACGTCACCCGGCTGGCACAGATTTTTCAGCACGGTATGGATGAAGCACCGCCTTCGCTCGCTCCCAACGCCGAGCGCGTTTTGCCGCAACTGGCACGGGAGTTCAGGCTTGCCATTATCTCGGATACGCTCTACGCACCGGGCAGCGTAATATCCGGATATCTGGAGGCAAGAGGTTTGCGCGACTGCTTCGGCGCATTTGTGTATTCCGATGCCACGGGCGTCGTCAAGCCACATCCTTTGGCATTTCGCACCGCACTCGACACACTGGAGATGGATCCTGAAAATGCCGCACACATCGGCGACCTGGTCAGGACGGACATCAAAGGGGCCAAAGATGCCGGAATGCAGGCCATCCAATACACTGGTATATGGACGGATCGCAATTCGGGAGCGTTACCGGACACATTGCTGGCAGATTGGGCGGATCTTCCTGATCTTTTGCGCAAACGCTATACGTTCTGATACCGAAGCGGAAAATGGGAACCTCACACATAGACGAAACGGCGACCATCGGCCAGGACACCGTGGTGCAACAAGGCTGTGTCGTCGGACCCGGTGTCAAAGTAGGCGAACGGTGTACCCTCGGATGCTATGTGGTTATTCATGAGAATACCGTCATCGGAAACGACGTACGGATTGACGACCACGCCGTGGTGGGCAAAACCAAGCTCCGTTCGAAACGAAGTGCCATGACTTCGAGTGGCAAGCAACCTCCGGCGCGGATCGGTTCGGGTGTCCAGATCGGCACATCGACGGTAGTCTATGCAGGCTGTCAAATCGGTGACGATGTGCTCATTGCCGACCTTGCTACGGTACGGGAAAACGTCAAGATCGGTGACGGGACCATTGTGGGCAGGGGCGTTGCCGTGGAGAACGACTGCACGATCGGTTCGAACTGTAAACTGGAAACCAACGTCTACATAGCGGCAAAAACGACGATCGGCGAATATGTTTTTGTTGCACCCGGGGTGCTTACGAGCAATGACAACTACCTTGGCAGGACACAGGAGCGGTTCAAGCAATTTGGCGGACCCGTCCTCGAAGAGGCGTGCCGGATTGGCGTTGGGGCCGTGATTTTGCCCGGTAGAACCGTACACAGCGAAGCGGTAATTGCCGCGGGAGCCATCGTCACGCGCGATGCACAACCGCCTACGCTGCATAAAGGGATCCCGGCTGTACCATCGGGACCGGTACCGGATGATCAATTGCTCGAAAAAAAATCTGAAAACGACGAGAAATAGATTGCAAATGCCCCCTTCCAGCCGGCAATCCGGAGCCGCTGCACGAAGCATTCGGATGGTGGACCTACAGCGACAGTACCGGAAAATCAAAAATGAGATCGACGCTGCCGTTCAATCCGTGATAGACGCAGGTTCGTTCATCAAAGGCCCGTTCGTGGCCAAATTCGAAGAGGAACTGGCGGCATACCTCGAACTGGACCACGCAATCGGTGTGGGAAACGGCACCGATGCCCTTCAGATTGCCTATATGGCAGCCGGCGTCGGACCCGGGTCCGAGATCATCACTACGGCCTTTTCGTTTGTCGCCACGGCGGAAGCCGCCGTCGTGCTCGGCGCAACGCCGAAGTTCGTCGACATCGATCCGAAGACATTCAACATCGATACCGATCAGATCGAGGCGCATTTGTCCAAAAAAACGCGGGCGATCGTTCCGGTGCATCTGTTCGGGAGAGCCGCCAACATGGATGCCGTCATGGAAATTGCCGGCCGCCACGGGATCCGTGTCATAGAGGACAATGCGCAGGCCATCGGCGCCAGGTACGACGGCAAGCCGACCGGGGGAATCGGGGACATGGGCTGCATCTCGTTTTTTCCTTCGAAAAACCTCGGCGCATTCGGTGATGCGGGAGCCGTTGTGACCAACGACGCCTCGTTGAATGACCGTGTGCGCCTGATTGCAAACCACGGCGCCAAAGCCAAATACCACAACGAAGTACCCGGCCTGAACAGCCGGCTCGATGCCCTTCAGGCCGCCGTGCTGTCAGTGAAACTTGCGTACCTCGACGCCTATACCGGCGCACGAAGACAGGCGGCCGATCATTATGACGACCTGTTGGCGGATGTACCGGGCCTTGGACTGCCGGAACGTGGACCCGAAGAGGGCCACGTATTTCATCAGTATACGGTAAGGATCGAGGGTGCAACGGGTCCGGAGCGTGACGAAGTCGCCCGCCGTCTGCGCGAGGACGAGATTCCCTGCGCCGTTTACTATCCCGTAGGACTGCACCGGCTCCCGGTGATGCAATCCCTTTTCGGCGCGCCTCCACATTTGCCGATGACCGAGTCCGCCTCGGCCGAGGTGCTATCGCTACCCATGCACACCGAACTCGAATACAAAGACCAACAGTGCATTGCCCATGCACTCGAAACCGCAATGGGAGGGTAATGTGACTGCTTCCACGAGCGACATCGGACTGGCCCAGATCGGCATCGGTTACTGGGGGAAAAATATCTTCAGAAATCTGCTGGCCCTTCCCGGCATACGCATGATCGCCGCCTGCGATCAAAATCCGGCCATGCGTGCGCGCGCCGAGGCACAACATCCGGGCATCGAGACAACGGATGATTTCGGTACATTGCTGGTGGACGACCGCGTGGACGGGATTGTCATCGCAACCCCCACCGATCAGCATTTCGAGCTTGCAGCAGCGGCACTTCGGGCAAAGAAGCATGTGTTCGTGGAAAAGCCGATGACGCAAACCGTCGGGGAAGCGGAAGAATTGGCGACAATCGCCGAGGGCGAGAATCTTACCCTCATGGTCGGACACCTCCTCCTCTATCACCCCGCATTTGCTTTCGTTCGCAGTCTGATTCAAGAAGGAGCGCTCGGCGATGTCTACTACCTGTATTCCACCCGTGTGAATCTGGGCATCGTGCGTACGTCGGAAAATGCGTTTGAGAGCCTTGCTCCGCACGATCTGGCCGTTGCACTGGACCTGTTGGACGAAAAGCCTGTAGCAATTTCCGCGCAAGGGCAGTCATATTTGCAGCCGGAAATCGCGGACGTGGCTTTTGCTACCGTCTATTTCGAAAACGGGAAAATCGCCCATCTGCACACGAGCTGGCTCGATCCTCACAAAATCAGGAAGGTTACCCTGGTAGGAAGCAAGATGATGGCGGTGGTGGACGACACGCAAGACGTTGAAAAGGTGCGTCTGTTCGACAAGGGAGTGGACGTCCACCCGGAAGAACCGAGGTTTGCGGACTACGCCAACGCGATGCGCGTGCGTTCAGGCGATATTCGCATACCGAGAATCAAAATGGCGGAACCCCTCGCCGAGGAAATGCTTCACTTCACTTCGTGCATCCGGACAGGAAAGAAACCGTTATCGGACGGCAGAAACGGCCTGGCCGTCGTCCGGATGATCGATGCCGCGTTGCGCTCCATACGCGCCCGCGGAACCTGTGTCGAGATTTGATTGAGAGGTCGCCGCCGGCCGGCGAGCCGCACGGTACGGATACACGGTACGGTTACGTACGCTAGTGATTTGATTCGTTTATACCATCATATTGCCGCCGGACTCCTGGCGCTTGTGGCCTTGCCGGTGCTCCTGTCTGCACAAACGGATGGTTTGTTGCAGATCGACGACCAGGTTCACCGGTTTTTACTCCGCCAGCAGGCGCTCAAACGGCTCCCCGGCGCCCATCTCTCGCATCTGCCGTTGTCCGTTTACGAGGCACGCGGGTATCTGCTATCGCTACGAGACCACTATCCGGTGTTCAATTGGCGGGATCAGCTTTTCTTGAAGCGCTATCTGGGAGACGATTCGCTGCAGACCGCCGTCTCACTGAACGAAGCAGCCTCCTTCCTCTACCGAAACGGGACGGACTTTCTTTCCGTGGCGGACGATCGATTCGGCTTCCAGGTCAATCCGCTCCTGTATTTGACGGCGGGATACGCATTGCGTGACGGATTCAGCTCCCCTTACGACCGGCATCCGTACTGGCAAAACACGCGCGGTGTTCGTTTTTCCGGACATATCGGCGAGCATCTGTTTTTCGAAACCCGTCTGGAGGAAAACCAGCGACTACCTCATCGACCGGCATTCTATAAATTCAGCGCGCCGCGCCTGGCGCGTACCAAATGGGACGTCATCGGCGAGGTGCCCTACGGTGAGGCGGCACGAACGCCATACGACTATTTCCTGACCACCGGGGTCGTGGGTTTCAAAACCCGGTCGTTCGAGGCCCGGTTCGGACGGGACCGCAATCTATGGGGGGCAGGGAGATCCAGCGTACAGCTATCCAATTATGCGCCGGCGTACGATCAACTGCAGATTCGAACCACCGTTTGGCGGCTGCAGTACGTCAACCTGTTCGCTGCTTTGACCGACCTGGCGTCGGTAGACGCTCCACCGTTTTCACAGGGAAGGGCTCCCGAGCAGGTTTTTCCCCGCCGCTACGGTGCATTTCATCATCTTTCGATCAACTTGCCGCTCGACATCAGGCTGCACCTGTTTGAAGGGATCATCTTTGCGCCGGACAGTACGGAGCGTCGCACCCGTTTCGACATCAGCTATATGAATCCGGTGATCTTTTACCGTGCGGTCGAGAGCGACAGGGGGAGTCCGGACAATGCCCTGCTCGGAGGGGGTATCGCGTGGAGTGCCGTACCAGGGGTGACGCTCTACGGCGAGTTCGTTCTCGACGAATTGCGGGTCCGCGAACTGACCGATCCGAATGACGGGTGGTGGGGAAACAAGTGGGCAACCCTGATCGGGATTCATATCGTGGATCCGTTTGCTTATGCCAACCTTTCCGTCCGCCTCGAGCACGCCCGAAACCGGCCGTTTGTGTACAGTCACCGCGTACCGGCAAACGCCTATACCCACTTTGGAGACCTGCTGGGTCACCCGGTCGGGCCAAATGCCAGCGACTGGGCGCTGTTTGTGGATAGCCGGCCCCTACCACGGGTGCGCGTAAACGCGACGGTAGCGTTGAGCAGATTCGGTCGGAATCCGGAGGGACTGAACTATGGCGCAGATCCGCTCATCTCCTACAAAGAGGACCGGCCAACGGATGATGACGGAAACGTCCTTGACTACGGCTATACCTTGCACAACGGCATCCCGCAACACACCATTTTGGCGGAAATGCACGCCGGTTACGAATTGCTCCCCGGCCTGTATCTCGAGGCCATGCTGCAGAGCCACGTGATCGACGACAAGGACTGGGGAACGGACTGGTTCGTTATCCCGATGGCCGGCATGCGGTGGGGACTGCCCTTTCAGAGCATCCGGTATTAGGACCTGTTCACCGTGGAGATCCCCTCCCTTATCGGCGCAATTCCGAGCAAATCCGCGACTTCATCGGCCACGGACGGTGCAGTCACAATGAGTCCGGGCAGCAACGGATCCGGTTGGTTGAATGTGCGCGGATACCCGTCTTTGGCGTAGCTGATGCCGCCTGCGGCATGAACAAGCGCGATGCCGCCCGCCACATCCCACTCGTTTTTGGGCACGAGCGTCCAGGAGGCTTCCGCCCTGCCGGAGGCTACAAGCGCCAGTTTGTAGGCGGAAGAACCGGTGGGCAAAATGGTGAAACCTTCGTTCTCGTAGACATCCCACTCTCCTCGTCGTATCTCGCTCCGGCTCGCAGGGATGGTGGCGCCCTCCAACGTCGTGCGTGCTGAAAGCGAAACGGGCTTGCCGTTCACTTTCACACCTCTTCCGATCGCACCTACGAAGCGGTCGCCGGTTGACGGATTGCAGATTCCTCCTGCCACGGGCTCTCCTTCCCATACGAACCCGATGGAAACGCACCATTCCGGAATGTTGCTTACGAATTCCCGCGTTCCGTCGAGCGGATCGACGACCCAAACGGCCTGTTTGGTCAGGCGGACTGGATCATCGGTGGTCTCCTCCGAGAGCCACCCTTCGCCTTCTTCAGGAAGCAACTCCTTCAGTACGGTATCGACTTCACGGTCGGCCTCTGTGACCGGATCGTCGCCGGATTTGTATGAGACCTCTACCTTTTCGGGTGGATATTTCTCGAAAACGCGGAGGGCGGCGTCGAGTCCCTTTTCGATTCGCTTCAGGACGTCGTTTAGCAAAGCTTCGCTGATCGGCATGGATGGCGCTTGCGTCGCCGGCATGGTGGAACCGGCGCTGGTTGGTGAGACTTCTTTTCCGATGGCTGAGTGGGTGGAACCGGCTACTTGCCGAGCACGCCGGACGATTTCAGGTAGTCAAGCAAGAATGTGACGGATTCGTCCAGCGTCATTTCGCCGGTATCGACCACCACCTCCGGATTCAGCGGTTCCTCATAGGGTGCGGAGACGCCCGTAAACTCCTTGATTTCGCCGGCGCGTGCCTTTTTGTACAGACCTTTGGGATCGCGCTCCTCACACACCTCCACCGACGCCTTCACATAGCATTCGATAAAGTCGCCCGGCTTGTTCAATGCGCGTGCTCGGTCGCGGTCCTTCCGGTACGGCGAAATAAAGGCGGTCATCGTGATGACGCCGGCGTCCGCGAATAGATGCGCAACTTCCCCGATCCTACGGATGT
>CAZIIP010000012.1:0-7297 GCA_964539455.1 uncultured Rhodothermales bacterium | reverse complement strand
ACTCGAACAGACGCTTCTGCAATTCGACGGCAATCGTGGATTTTCCGCAGCCGGAGAGTCCGGTGAGCCAGATTACGACACCTTTGTGCCCATTTCGGGTTTCCCTGACCTCTTTCGTGAGTCCGGTCTCATGCCAGACCACGTTCGAGCTCGCTTTCCTGTCGGGCTCGCCGTTTCCGGCATAGTATCCCATCAGCACGTCCGCAACCGGCTTGCGCATGATGCGGCCGTCGACCTCCTCTCCACTGGACAGGCGCTTGCGGACTTCCTTGCCTGAAATAAAAACGGTGTTGTACCCCTTCGGCTGATAGGTCTGCAGGAGACCGACCTTCTCGATTTCCGAGAAATATGCGGCAAATCCAACTTTTGCCGGCTGAATCAACAACTCACCGGCGAGGTGGTCGAACTTTTCATGCGCATCGAAGTCGCCCCAAATCGGCGTACCGTCATCGAAAGGCGCATCGGCATGTTTGCGGCCGATAACGATATCCGAAAAGCCGTAGTTCTGGCGATAGATCGCATGCATGATCGCCTCTTTCGGTCCGGCATAGAACATTTTCATATCCAGACCGATCATGACGAGATTGTCTTCGAAATCGACGCCCCTGGATGTCCAGAGCGCATCGTCCCTGTCTCCGTCACCGAAAACCCGTGCATTGAGCAGCGCCTCGTAGGTATTCATACGGACATCCGCCGGCACGTCGTCGCTCTTTGTTGCGCCGACCAGGGGATTCAACACGGCGCCGGTAAAATGTCCCTGTCGCGTGAGTTCCTCCGTCGCATACAGGAGGGCATATTCGTGTGCGCGGTGCAAAGCATTTCGCGTCTGGAAACCCACGACACGATCCCATCCCCTCCGGGCAAAAAGCGAACGCGTCTCCGCAGGTGTCAACATATACTGTCCGAACCGGGCATCCCTGGGTTGCGGCAGTGCCCAGATTTCCCCCCCGAGCAATAATTCCCGGGGATCATCGTTGAAGATGCGTGCACCGGGATGGTCTTCGCGTTCCGTTCCGTAGACCGACGTGTTGTAGCGTTTTTTGTCGAACGGGTAGATGTCGGATATTTCGAGAATGCCCACCAATTCTCCCGCGGCATTTTCAACCGCAACCGTCTGGCCTCTCTCGAGCCGCTCCGCCTCCGCACGGTCGATCGGAAACGCGATCGGTATGGTCCAGGCATACGCCTTGCCACCGCTCATAATGACCTCGTCGTCGAGCACGCGGTCGAAGGTCTCCCTGTCCATGGGTCCCGTAAGCGGACTCAATGCACCGTCGGCTATTCTGTAGAAGACGGACAAGTCTGCATCGCTGATTGTATACCGGTGCAAGTGCGCCACATCGGACAGTAGACGATCACGTTCAACTTCGGGGATGGTGCGGGAAACAAGACCTCGACCGCCATGAGCCGGATGGGACGCTGACTGCTTCTTCATGAAAAGACTGCGTTGTTCGTTGGTTGGGGTGTGGGACGATTTAAGCAAATTAATACGATATTTTCGCGATTCGGTTCTATATCGCAATTCGTCCGCAACGCGCCATTGCTCCTTCAGGACGCTGAAGCGGGCGGATGATCGCCGGGATATCAGAAACCGACCTGCCAACTCCGATGACCCCGGATTGGTTCTTTTTGGATGCAGGCTTCAACAGGCCTTCTCAAAAGGATCCCCCACCGAGAAGAATGACATTTTCCGGATTACGGGGCACATCCTTGAGTGCATTTCGCGTATCGATGATCGTTCGTGCGTTCTCGGCAATCATTTCATAGGGAAATGCATCGTGGTTGGTCACGATGACCACCACGTCCGCCTCCCTGACTCGTTCAGCCGTTGCTTCGACGGACGACAGGGAGCGTTTACCATTCGAGGTGGGGATGTGTACCTGCGGCACGTATGGATCCGCATACGAAACCTCTTCGAACCCGCATTCGTGCAGCAGTTGCAGGATACGAAGCGCGGGCGAGTGCCGGGTGTCGTCGACGTTCGGCTTGAAAGAGACGCCCAGCAGGAGCACTTTTGCGTGCGTGAGCGCAACCGGTTGGCGCGCCACGGCGGCAACCACGGCATCGCGCACATAGAACGGCATCTCCTCGTTCACCCTGGCGGCCAAGGTGATGAAATTGGTTTCGAAGTCGTGTTTTCGGGCCATCCAGGAGAGATAGTACGGGTCGATGGGAATACAATGGCCTCCCAGTCCGGGACCCGGAAAGAACGGCATGAAGCCGAATGGTTTGGTCGCAGCCGCTTCAATAACCTCCCAGATGGAAATGCCCCCGATTCTGTCGCACAGCTTTGCCAGCTCATTCACCAGGGCAATGTTCACCGACCGGAAGATGTTCTCCAGCAGCTTTTCCATTTCTGCGACCTTGGGACTGGATACGGGATGTACCTGTGCAACGACATTTCCGACAATTTGCGAGGCAAGTCGCGTGCATGATTCCGTCACGCCTCCAACCACGATGGGCGTGTTGGCGGTGGTAAACTCTCGATTGCCCGGATCGATGCGCTCCGGGCTGAATGCCAGGAAATAGTCCTCTCCGAGCGACAATCCCTTCTTTCGTGCAGCCTCCTCCAGAATGGGCTGCACCAGTCCTTCCGTCGTATTCGGATAGGTCGTGCTTTTGAGGATTACGAGCTGACCGGCCCGGAGGTGGTCCGCCAAAGACTCTGCCGCCGAGACGATATAGGAAGTATCCGGGTCCTTGTTGTCGTTCACGGGTGTGGGGACGCAAATAAAAAACACGTCTACGTCGTCCGCGGAACCGAAGTCTTCTTCGGCGAGAAACATCCCGTTTTCCACCACGGGTTTCACGGCCGTCGTCTCCACATCCTGGATGACGCTTTGGCCTGCACGCAGGCGCTCGATTCGATTGGCGTTGAGATCGATGCCGATCGTTTTGAAACCGTTTCCCGCGAATTCAATCGCGAGCGGAAGGCCGACGTAGCCCAGTCCGACGACCCCGATGACGGCGGATTTGTCATCGATTTTACGGGAAAGCTCGTGTGCTGCGTTACGCTGTGATAATGCTGACAAATCGAAACACCTGAGTCGGGTGGGATAAAACGTGTGCGGTTTTTAAAGGCCGGTTCGACCCTATCCGCTTGTGCGATAGTGGCTTACAATCAGACGCATGGTAGCCTGCCGTTATGTTTTTGATCCGACATTCGCCTCAACTTCACGCTTGACTAGTATCTCGGGTGCCGGACGCGCCGCGTTGCCGGGCGTTTCCCTCGACCTCGACCAGAGCGCTCGCTGGAAATACCCAAGGAATACCAGAAACACGAGGGAGGCAATACCGAGACAAAGCAGGAAAAACGCGGCAATGTGGTTGCCGTACGGAATACCGCGTGTCAACGCGAGGAAGACTGCCGAACCGGCATAAATCGAGGCCGCCACCGTCATTATCCGTGTAGTTGCCTTGTGGTCGGTACGCAACCGCTTCATTATGAGATGATGAATATGTGCATGGTCGGCCTGAAAAGGGTGGTTGCCTGAAGACAGACGGCGAACAAAGGCGAGACAGGTATCGGCAAGCGGAATCGCCAAGGCGACAATCGGGATCACGAGGGACAGAAGTGACCCCGTCCGTGAGGGCATTACGAGGGCGTACGCACCCAGCAGATATCCCAGAAACATGCTTCCCGTATCCCCCATGAAAACGGATGCCGGGGACCTGTTGTATCGAAGAAAGCCCACAACGGCACCGACGAGCGCCGGCACGAAAACGAAATATGCATGGTAGCCGAGAATCAGGTTTGATGCTCCTATACCAAGTGCTCCAATGACGGATATAGAGCCGGCCAGCCCATCGAGTCCATCGATCAGGTTAATAGCGTTGATAGTCAGTGCCAACCAGAGAGTCGTCAAGACAAAACTCAACCAGAACGGCAACTCGAAAGGAACGTTGCTGATTGGATTGCCGATGGCGGTGATGCGAAATGAACCCCAAACGACGGCGGCCGACACCAGTAGCTGCATGGAAAATTTCGGAATGGCTCCGAGCCCGTTCAGGTCATCATAGAATCCTGCCGAAGCCACAAACAAACCACCCAGCAGCACCGGGATGGGCGGTATAATGTTTCCAATATCCGCATCCGGGGTGAACAGCATTGCCAGAACCCAGAGTGCCAGAACCGCCGTGTAAAATGCCGCAACGATAGCCAGTCCGCCCACATTCGGAATGGTTCGCAGGTGGAGCTTGCGCCGCTCGTCCGGCGCATCTACCCAATCTCTTGCGCCGGCCGCTCGAATGACAATAGGCGTTGCCCAGAGCGAAACCGCCAGACCGATGATCAACGGAACGATATGGAGCAGCAGCGATTCAGACATAATGTCGGCAGCCCGATAATCCCACGGCCTGCCTACGGGCAAATCGGATATTAGTCATTACGGGCCGGGCGGCGCATGTTGTTGTCGAACATCAATGCCGGTAGGCGCAAACACCGCTAGCTAGCAGTCTTTTAACACATCTACAATGCGTTCGGCCGCATGGCCGTCCCAAAGCGGAGGAGCTTCGCCGTTCCGTCGTGCTCCTCCGGACCATTGGGCAAGCCTCCTGCCGACTACTTCCGGATCCAGTGGGCAAAGTTCATTCGTACCCATGGTGACCGTAACGGGCCTCTCGGTATTGTCCCGCAACGTCAGGCACGGTACGTGAAGATACGTCGTTTCTTCCTGTATGCCGCCACTATCTGTGACCACTCCTGCTGCATCGTCCATCAATCGTAGAAAATCCAGATAGCCGAGCGGCTCCACCAGCTTGAGTCCCGGCACCGCATCCAATCTCTCTCGAAATCCGTTCGATTCAATCCTCGCCAGGGTCCGGGGGTGCATCGGAAATACGATGGGATAGGATGCCGCCACCTCCTCGACAATATCCAGCACGTTAGCGAGCGACGACCCATTGTCTACATTGGTAGGGCGATGTATCGTCATCAAGACGTAGCCCAGTGCACGAACTTCCAGTTGATCCAGGATATCCACTTCGCGCGCCTTCTTCCGGTGCTTGATCAGCGAATCGATCATCACGTTGCCGACAAAGTGTATCTTTTTTTCTTCTGTGCCCTCGTTTTTCAGGTTGTCGATACCGCTCTGCTCCGTAACAAACAGAAGATCGGATAGCGAATCGGTGACGATCCTGTTGATTTCCTCCGGCATTTCGCGGTCGAAACTACGTAATCCGGCCTCTACATGCCCAACCGGTATATGCCGCTTTGCGGCGACCAGCGCACAGGCAATTGTCGAATTCACGTCGCCGACGACCAGGACGAGATCCGGGGACTGCTCGACGACCACCTTTTCAAAACCGAGCATGATCCGGGCGGTCTGCTCCGCATGCGTCCCGCTGCCCACGCCCAGATGAATGTCAGGCTCCGGCAATCCCAATTCCCTGAAGAAGATGTCGCTCATCCGCTCGTCATAGTGTTGTCCCGTGTGCAGTAAAACGGGATCGAAGGCTTCATCTGACTCCATAAGGGCGTGGATCGGGCCGATTTTCATGAAATTCGGCCGGGCACCAACGACATTGAGGATGCGCATGATGTGGATGTGGGTCTTCAGTTGGTTGCACCCGTTGTCGAACGGTTGCGCGATGAATCAGATTTATTCGCTACAGTGGCAAGCAGGTTCCAATACCGGCGCGCCAGCTGGTCTCGAGAAAAATGGGCGGCCACATGTGCACGTCCGGCAGCACCGAGGCGTCGACATTTTTCGGGGTCGGTTTTTAGTGTTTGCACGGCCGCGAGCAGGGCGTCAGGATCTTCCGGGGTGATTGCAATACCCGCACCTGCTTCCAAAAGAATGTCTCGCGACTCGCCTTCTACGCCCAGAATCACGGGGATTCCCATACCCATTGATTCGAGCAATTTCGAGGGGATAACCGTTTTAAACACATCGTGTCTGCGCAGGTGTACAAGACTCGCATTCGTTAGCGCAAACAATCTTCGAAGACGTGCCCGGGGCTGCTTTTCAAGCAAAACGAGGTTGTCCGGTGGCTGCTCGCGGATCATCGACTCGATTCGGGGCCGATCGGAGCCGGAGCCGACGATGAGAAAAAACACGTCCGAATCCCGGCACGCGCGGGCGGCCTCGACAACCGTCTCCAGAGCATGGGCCATGCCGACTGTACCGATATAGGACACGACGAACTTCGATTCCAGTTCAGCGAGGGAATCGACCGATTCCGGCTCGGAATCTTCCGGAAACATCCGTGACAGGGACACGCCGTTAGGGATGTAGGTAATCTTGTCCCCTGGGATTCCGTGCCGCATGATATGCCGTTTGAATGCCTGCGTTACGACAACGATATGGTCCGCTTTCCGATACAGAAATCGTTCAAGCCATTCCAGCATACGCACGATCCGTCCACGGCTGAGGGCTCCCACCGCAACGATGGAATCCGGCCACAGGTCGCGAATTTCGAGAACGAATGCCGCCCGTTTCGTACGGGCAATGACCCAGCCTGCTATTGCGGCAAAGAATTGCGGCGAACTGGCGACCACCACGTCCGGCCTGTTGCGCACCCGCGTGCCGTACACAACGGCCGACAACATGAAGGATACGAATGCCAGCGTTCGGCGCACGAATCCGGCATTGGAGGCGATATATTGCGGGACCCGCATAATGTCCACGCCGTCGATGCGCTCGCGCGAAAGGCGATTGCGGTATCTGGCGTGGACGGCACCCTCGGGAAAATGCGGTACGTCCGTTATGACCTCCACGGCGCTACCGGCTTTTACCCACTCCCGCGCATGCTCCGAGCTGCGGTTGGCAAGTGCGTTCACCTCCGGCGGGTAGTTGTAGCTTATGAGGAGTATGTTCGGAATATCATTCATCGCCTGCATGACACGTGATGATCTGTTGCAAGCGGTGGAGTGTTCGGGAATGTACTACATGTCGAACCGATCCTGCGCAAAACGGTGGTATACTCCCATCCCGAGTCTGCCGTGGACCGGCCGGTTCGTATGCGGCGATACGCGGCATTACAGCTTCTCCAGTTTGAATGAGCCCGTACATGGTGCACCACCATAGGCGAGAACCAGCCTTTTGCACGGCATTTCTACACCAAAATCCGGACTCCAGCGTGCATCCTCGATAGTCGATTCGCCTTCGAAAATCAATCGCGCGCAACCGCCGGGATACACAATCTCGTAGCCTGACGACACCGGTGTGACGCTGCAGCGGGGATGGAACAACACCGATGCCTCCACCTGCTGCCCGTCGCCTCCCGCCACCCGATCCTCCACCTCCAACTGATGTGGCGCCGCGTCGAACCGGCGTCGGTGGACGGGTTTGCCACT
>CAZIIP010000011.1:0-24550 GCA_964539455.1 uncultured Rhodothermales bacterium | reverse complement strand
ATTGGCATGTCGATCCTCTTGTGGCTGGCCAGTGCGATGGTCGACAACGTGGTGCGAATCCCCTCGGCCACCATGCGCATTTCTTTTTCAATCTGTTCGAGCGAATGTCCCTTTCCCACCAACTCACCGACGTATCGGTTTCGGCTGTGTCGGCTAACGCAGGTGACCACCAGGTCCCCGATTCCGGATAGCCCGCCAAAAGTCTCGTGCCGGGCACCCATTGCCACACCAAGCCGGGTAATCTCGGCAATTCCGCGGGTCATGATGGCGGCTTTTGCATTGTCTCCGAATCCCACCCCGTCGCTGATACCTGCCGCAATCGCCATTACGTTTTTGACCGCGGCCGAGATTTCTACCCCAACCACGTCCGTATTGGTGTAAACACGCAACAGTTCCGTCATCGTGATGGCTTGGACCATGTGTGCGACCTTTTCGTCAGCGGATGCGGCTACCACGGTCGTGGGCAAACCCTGTGCAACCTCCTCGGCATGACTCGGACCCGAAAGCACGGCAATGTATGATGGATCTACCGAGGGCAAGACCTCGTGCAAAATGCCGCTCGGCGTCAGGAGCGTACCGTTCTCAATGCCCTTGGCTACCGAGATGACCATTTTTTCCGATCCGTCGATATGAGCGAGTCGACGCGCGACGTCGCGCATGGATTGCGAGGGCACGGCGAACAACCATACCTCCGCGTCAGAAGCTACCGATGTGATATCCGACGACACACGCACGGCCGGATCGATATAGGCACCTGACAGGTAGGTGCTGTTTCGTCGCGTTTCCCGGATGGATTCCGCGATCTCGGGCCGACGCGCCCAAAGACGAACCTGGTGTCCTTTGCCATGCAGGAGAACGGCCAGTGCCGTACCCCAGCTACCAGCCCCCAGGACTGCTATACGTTTGAATGGGTAGTTCGACAACTTATCAAAGTGGGACGGATCGCACACGGTTCGTCCCGATGGACTAGGAACCGGAGCGATTCAGAAGACCGATAGCGGGACGGAAAGAGCGCACGCGATTTTCTTTTCCGGACAGGAGGCGTTTGATGTTGCCCTTGTGGGCATAGACGATTGCAACAGCAAGGACGGTACCGAAAATCAGCAAACTTGGATCCAAGTCGATGCCGAACATATATCGTCTGACGGCAATTGTTGTCGGAAATGCCACGGAAGCGATCATCGACGAAAGTGAAACATAGCGGGAACTGAGGAGCACCAACACGAAAACTCCGAGGGCGATGATCACCGAGACAGGTGTAACCGCCATCAAAACTCCGGCCGACGTGTTTACGCCTTTTCCCCCTTTGAAACCCGCCAGCACTGGATACATATGCCCGACGACGGCAGAAACTCCCGCAATCAGTCTCACCACCGTCTCGACCTCCCAGGCACCAATGCCTGCCGGAAGGTTGTCTATTCTTATCGAGGCAATGATTCCTGCTGCAAAGAGCCCTTTTGCAAAGTCTACCATGAGCGCGGTGACGCCGAAACGCCACCCCAGCACGCGAAAGGTATTGGTAGCGCCGGCATTACCGCTGCCGAATTGCCGGATGTCGATTTTTCTCATTTTGCCGAGCCAAATACTCGTGGGTATCGACCCCAAGAGGTAACTGAGTACGACAATGACGATTAATGACTCCATAGATTCAGTACGGCACGTGATAAGTGCACTCGTTGGATAATATAACCAACCAACAAAAGCTAGGTTGCCTGATCGGCATATCCGCTAGTCACGACGGATGGAGCCGACTACCCAGCCGTGAAGTTTCTCTTCCGATATTGTCGCAAGGGCCCGGTCGACGCGGTCGGGCGATACGACGGCCACCAATCCGACGCCCATGTTAAAGGTGCGTCGCATGTCGTGCGTGGGCACATCACCGGCTTCCTGTATCAACGAGAACAACGGCGGCACCGTCCAGTTGGTCCAATCGATCTCCGGTGACATCCCGTCCGGCACGATTCGTGCGAGATTGCCGATCAGACCGCCACCGGTGATGTGGGCAAATCCGTTTGTGAGTTGGCGATCCGCCAGTTTGTGAATCACGGAGAGATAGGAAAGGTGTACACGGAGCAGGGCTTCCGCAACCGATTCACCTCCCAGTACGGCCGGCTTGTCGTGTATCCCATATCGGGCAAACAATACCTTTCGGGCAAGCGAATAGCCATTGGTGTGCAGTCCGTTCGAGGCTATACCGAGCAATGTGTCTCCCTCCTGGATCAAACTTCCGTTGATCATTCGTTCTCTTTCGACGACGCCCACAATGGTGCCGGCAAGGTCATATTCACCCTCCTGATAGATGTCCGGCATCTCCGCGGTCTCGCCGCCGATGAGCGCACATCTGTTGGCCACACATCCCCTTGAGAATCCTTCCATCACTTTTTCTGCAACTTCCGGGTTCAATTTTCCCACGGAAAAGTAGTCGAGGAAAAAAAGCGGAACCGCACCACACACGGCAATATCGTTTACGCAGTGGTTGACCAAGTCTTCCCCTACGGTATCATGCCGGTCCGCCAGGAAGGCAACCTTCAGTTTGGTGCCGACACCGTCCACCGAGGAAACTAGAATCGGATTGGCGTAATTCTTTAACCGGCTGATGTCGAAGAGGCCGCCGAACCCGCCGATGTCCGTTACGACATCCGGCGTGAACGTTTTTCTAACCAGCGGCTTGATTCGATGAACCAGTTCGTCGCCGGCATCGATATCAACACCAGCGTCTCTATACGTTACCATATTTCTCGAGTGATGTTTTGCCGCCGCGGGCCGAGTCGATCGTGGCGATCCGGACGACGAGCGTGTTCATATGGCTATTGCCCCCTGAATGCCCTGCGAGCAAACCATGATTGAATGAAATGCGCCGCGCGGTCGATGACACCCGGCTCGAGGGTTGTCTTCCACAAATCGTATTCACGTTTTTCAATCTCATCGAGCACCCACGATAGGCGCATCCACCATTTTCGATAGGCCTTTTGGTATCGCCTTGGAAAATCCCTGTATAGGAGTGTCGTACGGGCCATCCGGTCCCTGATCCGTACAAGCTGTTTCCACAGTACCCGACGAACGCCTTCGGTCACAATTCCCTGTTCGATGTCATGCCTCCCGGTCTGTGGTTTTCCGAAATCGGCAATCGGAACCCAAAGTATACCATCGGATTGCAGCATATGCAGATCCGACAGCCGATTTGTGAGGAAATGGGCACGAGCGAGGTCATCGAGTGCACCAAGTTGCCACGACCGGCCCATGCCGGCCAGAGCGGCAACCAGCCTGCCGTGAGGAATCGGCCAGCCACGAAGTACTTTGTCCATTTCTTGCCAGTCGGCGAACGTTCTTCGATTGGAGAAAAGGGTTGCGGTCTTGGCCTGTCGCACGATGAATTCACAGGGAAGCCGGTAGGTAGCGCAATCCTCCACAATGGCCCGAAATACCGTGTCGGACAAGCGTTCGGGAACAGCGTACGACTTGATGAGGCCGGCTCTTTCCTCCTCCGACAAACTGACGATTTCCGTCGCCACCCTGTCGTCAGTTCGCCCCACCCCGTCATACCACTCCCACAGCCGTTCGGCTGCCCTTGTCCGATCGCCGGAAAACCTGGACGGCGCAAAAGGATGAATCAAATCGAGTGTCGTCATATGCTGAAAGTACGATGAAGCGTGATATGGTTACACGGCAACCGGCAGTCTGCGGATGGCTGCATGCGAAGGAGATGTTCAGCCGTCCGCTACAAGATCATCCAGCAGAAAGCGATAGAGCGGCCAGAGGGCACACATTACGTCGCATGCTGCCGATGCGAGATTCGGCCCATAGGTCACGACCTCTGCCGCCGGAAGGCGCCAGGAAACCGAAAGGCTGCAGGCGCGGGCAAGCAACTCTTCAGGAAGCCGATCAGGCTTATCGTAGGGTTCATATAGAACCGCCTTTTTGCTGTCGTACATTCGGAGCGCCAGCGGCACTTCATCGAACGCGGCAGCCAACACCATGAGGAAGTCGGCTTTTTGATACAGCATCCGGTTTTTGACATGCCGAAAGATCGCGGGAGCATTGGTACCACTGTAGAGGCTGATCCTGAATTCGTCCGGGTGGATCGAATGACCCAATTGTAGATCTTTGATGCGTGTGTGTCCAAATCTGTAAAAGGACATCCATTTGTGCGAATGACTGCCCCCCGCCCCGAAATCATTTTTCAGTATCCTCGAAAATACATTTCGCTCCGTTTCGAACGGCAACTGATTAGGCAAAACCCAGGTAAGCACCAACGCATCCCGGTATCGTTTGAACGGTTCATCAACGTATCGTTTGAGGGTTTCTTTCACCCGGCGATACGTTTCGATGTGCGGAGCGTCTTTTAACTGACCCAACGTTCGAAATGCGTCTGCGGTGAATCCTTCAAACGGCATCTCATGTGGCGCGAGCCGGTGACACGCTACTTCCTCAGGCAAAAATATATGGTGTGAGGGCCGCAACATGCGGGGAAACGGTTTCTGCGCGTGTCGGCCGATCGTGCAGTTCTGCCAGGTCTTTCGGTGCCTCAGGCTGTATGCCGATTGCACTTCGAACGGTTTCAGGAAACTTGGCGGGATGAGCGGTCGCCAAAACAACAATCGGTTTCTGCGTTTCGCTTTCCGCACGATATCGTTCGGCTGCCTCTAGACCCACTGCCGTGTGGGGGCACGCCACGTATCCATGGTTCAGGTAGGTCCTCTTTATGGCGGCGGCCGTTTCCGCATCCGATACGGAAGTACTCCGGATCAGGGAATTTAATTGGGAATGTGAGAAGAGTGATGCCAGGCGTTCGAAATTGCTGGGAGCCCCTACGTCCATAGCATTGGACAGCGTCCGAATCGATTCTCGGAACTGATCCTCTCCGGAAGCAAGGTAATCCGGAAAAAACGCATTGGCATTGTGGGCCGCCACGAATCGGTTCACCGGCAATCCGGCTCGTTGCGCCAGCATGCCTGCGGTAAGGTTGCCCAGATTGCCGCTGGGAACCACGATGATGACGTCCTCCATGTCCAGTTGTGATACCGCATGGACGTAATAAAACGACTGAGGCAAGAGCCGTCCGATGTTGATGGAGTTCGCCGACGTCAGGTTTGCTTTCTCAAAAGAAGGTTCCGAGAATGCCATTTTTACCATTCGCTGGCAGTCATCAAACGTACCCTCGACAGCAAGTGCCACGACGCCGGGCCTGGAGACAATCAACTGGCGTTCCTGAAGTGCCGACACCTGTCCTTTGGGATATAAAAGGACGACGCGCACGCCTGTGAGTCCCGAAAATCCGTCTGCAACCGCACTCCCGGTATCTCCGGAAGTAGCGACAAGAACGGTCAGCTCGGTATGGGAAGCTTCTGAAAAGTGGGAAACGAGACGCGCCATGGTCCGGGCCCCCACGTCCTTGAATGAGTGGGTAGGACCGTGAAAGAGTTCGAGAACAAATAAGTTCGTTTGCGACGGTCTATTTGAGCCAATCGGAACCAGCGGGACCGGGAAGTTCAGAGCGGATGAGGAGATGGCACGCACATCTGCCGGAGAGAGCTTTGGCTCGTTCCATCCGAGCATTATCTCGTATCCAATGTCGGCGAGCTGCCTTCTCTCTCGCCACAGTGACCGGTGCAGTTCAGGAAGCCTGCGCGGCAGATACAGTCCCCCGTCCGGTGCCAGACCGCTTAGCAGCGCCTCTTCGAAGCCGGCGTCGAGATCATGATTTCGGGTACTGTAGAAGCTGAGCAAGTGGACAAAGGTTAAATTCTGCGTGCGCCGTCCGGATTTGCGTGTACGACGCGCCCAATGGCGCCGAGGCCGCCGGACTTCGCAGCTTCAAGCATTGCGTCGACGATTCGATCGGCTTCGACCACACCATTGGTGATGGCAAACATCGCCGGCCCTGAGCCTGTCAACGCACAACCCAATGCTCCGGCTTCCAGGGCCGCCCCTTTCACATCGTCATAGCATGGCACGAGCGCTGCGCGCACAGGTTCGACCAATCTATCGGACATAATACACCGGCCGACCGTTTCCCAATCACCGGTGCGAAAAGCGTCGAGCATGAAGGCAAGCTGTGCCGAATTGTGTACGGCGTCGCGAAGTCTTACGTGCTCAGGCAGAATCTCACGCGCAGCACGGGTGAGTACCTCGATTTGCGGAACAATAACAGCTACCGTTAGCGGGCGTCCGAGACCGATTTTCCGAAAATCCGAGGGATGACTCGCCGAAACCAGCACCAATCCACCCAGAAGTGCGGGCAAAACATTATCTCCGTGCTCCGAACCTGATGCCACGGATTCGCCGGCAAGAACAGCGTACACAAGGTCTGGCTTCTGAAACGGTTCTCCCAGAAGCACATTGGCAGCCCATGCTCCTGCCACGGCGCTTGCAGCCGATCCGCCGATGCCGGAGCCGAAAGGGACATGTTTCTCGATCTTGAGTTCGATCCCGAAGCGCGATGCTGCGTCCGCGAGTACTCGCGCGGCAGCTACGGAACAGGTGTTCTGATCGGAAGCGTACGGAATTTTACCGTCTCCACCTGCAATTTCCGCAATGCGCACACCGGGTTCGTCGACCAGACGGGCTTCCACATAGTCGCCATAGCCGTCAAGACATAGGCCTAGCGCATCGAAACCCGGACCAAGATTCGAGAGTGAAGCCGGTCCGTATATGCGAACCCATTCCCCAAGTTTTGGAGAGGCCGCATAGGTCGCTAAACGGTCGCGTTCATTCAGTTTTGCAGGAGAATCGGTCATTCAACGCTGGAAGGATTCCCGGCATCCATGAGTCCGGCCTTTCGCGCATATTCAAAAACGTTTCCGGCTCGAAGGATTTCCGCAACGTCACCGAGAGGATTGAGTGTAAACGACTCCCCTGTAGTCAGATTCTTGAAAGAACCTTCATCGGTCCTGATCCGCACCTCATCACCAGTTTTCACTTTCTTCGTCAAATCCAAATCGCTCTCAAACGGAGCAACAAACCCGCCGTCCACGGCATTCCTGTAAAAGATACGGGCAAAGCTTCCGGCGACAACCGCTTCACAACCGGCTTCCATGAGTGCGAAAGGCGCATGCTCTCTGGAGGAACCACAACCGAAATTCGATGCGGCAACGATCACCCTGTACACAGAGTTAAAAGCTCCTTCTTCAGTAAAGGGCTTGTGACCGTTCGGCAGTCCCTGACCGGCCGGAGGCACGCCACTCATTGCAAACCTTCCATATTGTTTGCGCTCGTCCGGATTCGAAAGGCTATATACCAAATGTTCCGCCGGAATAATCTGATCCGTGTCGACCGAGTCGCCGACCACGTAGGCTTTTCCCTGGATGACTTCTTTCATCGATGTGATCGTATTTTTGCCGTGCGACGTGTTTCAGGACAATTCGTCACGGGGATCGCGGATTTCACCATGAATGGCGGAGGCGGCAACCGTGTAAGCGCTGGCAAGATAGACGGAGGACTTCTTTGAACCCATCCGCCCCGGGAAATTCCTGTTCGTCGTCGAGATGACCACCTCCGTCCCGTGTGTCCGGCCAAAGGTGTCGACGGGCCCGCCCAGACACGCGGCACAACTGGCCTGGCCCAGATGGCAACCGGCATCGAGAAAAATCTTTGCAAGGGATTCGCCTTCATGGGTAGTGGCGTATAGCTGCCTGGCCGTTTCCGTGGTTGCAGGTACGATATATGTGTCGACGGCCGTCCTTCGACCTTTCAGCAACTTTGCCGCAGCGACAAAATCTTCGATCTTGCCGCCTGTGCAACTTCCCACATAAGCCCGATCGATTTTTGTCCCCGCCACTTCCGTGACATTCGCTCGGTTATCCGGACGGTGGGGCTTGGCCACTACCGGTTCGAGCGATCGGACATCGTAGACACGTTCCGAATGGAAGCGGGCGTCGTCATCTCCAAACACGGGCTCATAGCGCAGCTTCGCCCTTTCGTCCACATAGGAGATTGTTTTCTCATCCGGCGCGATAATCCCGTTTTTGCCGCCGGCTTCAATCGCCATATTCGTCAGTGTCATCCGTTCCTGAATGGACAAATCGTATACCGCGTCACCATCAAATTCCATTGTGCGGTATGTAGCGCCATCGATCCCGATATCCCCGATGACGGTTAAAATCAGATCCTTGGCCATCAGATATGGTGGCATCGAACCCTCGAATACAAACCTCATGGTTTCGGGCACCTTGAGCCAGATTTTTCCGGTGCCCATGATAAGCGCAGCGTCCGTATTACCGACACCCGTCGAGAAGAGACCGAAAGCCCCCGAGGTGCAGGTATGGCTGTCGGTGCCGATGAGCACCGATCCCGGCAGGTTGAAACCTTCCTCGGCGAGCGCGGCGTGACAGACACCCTTGTAGTTGGCGCCTCCGACATCATAGAAATACGGCAACTCCTGCTCGCGCGCAAAGTCGCGCAAGATGTCGATGTTCCGGTTGGCGTGTTTGTCTGCCGTAAAGACGTAGTGGTCGGGCAAAATAACCAAACGATCCGGATCCCACACGCGTGCGGACTCTCCGAATTCGCGCTTGAAAATATCGATCGCCGGTGGTCCGCAAACGTCGTGCGTCATCAGTGTGTCCACCGAGACCCAGATGTTGTCACCCGGAGCGACGCGATCCCGACCCGCCCTGGAGGCGAGGATTTTTTCCGTAATCGTCATATCAGCCTTCGCGTTGTGGCAAGACGGCAGTCAGGAAGCTCTTGATATCCCGCTATCCGATTTCTCGTCTTCCAGTTTCTTCCTCGCGCGAAACGTCTCTACATGATTCAGCGCATCGATGTATGCCTCCGCCGATGCGCGGAGGATGTCCGTACCGGTGGCACGTCCAAGAAAGTGTCTGCTGTCATAGTTGATTTTAACTACCACCTCGCCCAGCGCGTCCTGGCCTTCGGTAACCGATCGGATCGTGTAGCTGACGAGCTGATAGGCATTTTTAACCGAGTGGGTTATCGCTCTGTAAATCGCATCCACCGGCCCGTCTCCCACCGCTTTGTTGTGGCCTACGACGCCGGTCTGCGTGTCCTCAACGGATACCTCTGCCAGCGGTCGGTCGTCGGTAGCGACCGATACCCGCATACCGTCCAAACGATAGTGTTCGAACACACCGGCTCCTGCATACAGACCTACGAGGTAGAGAAGGTCTTCATCGTATACTTCCTTTTTTCTATCGGCCAATTCGAGGAATTCGCCGTACAGTTCCTGCTTCTGTCCCTCTTCGACGGGTATTCCCAGTTCCTCCAGACGGCTGAAGAATCCGTGCCGGCCGGAGTGTCTCCCAAGTCTGATCTGGCTCGGCTTCTGCCCAACATCGGCTGCATGCATGATTTCGTAAGTATCACGACGTTTGAGCACACCATCTTGGTGAATACCGGCCTCATGACTGAACGCATTTTTGCCGACAATCGCCTTGTTGGGTTGTACGGCGAACCCGGAGTAGGTGGACACCATCCGGCTGGTGTTCATCAGTTCCTGCGAACGGATTTTCGTATCGCAGCCGTAGGCTTCCTTGCGAACCCGAAGCGCCATTACGATCTCTTCCAGCGAGGCATTGCCCGCTCGTTCTCCGATGCCATTGATGGTGCACTCCACCTGACGAGCTCCTGCGCCGATGCCTGCAATCGAGTTGGCCACGGCCATACCCAGATCGTCATGACAATGCGTAGAGAGGATGATTTCGTCGCCGAATCCACAGCGCTCTTTGACCACCCTGAACATGCGGGCATACTCAGCCGTGGTGCAGAATCCGGTGGTATCCGGCAGGTTGATGGTCGTGGCTCCAGCTTCGATTGCGGCAGCAACCACTTCGCACAAATAACCCAAATCCGTCCTTCCGGCATCCTCCGCGCTGAATTCGACATTTTCGGTATACGTGCCGGCATGCTTGACGGCATCAATGGTCATCCGTACGATCGTCTTGCGCTTGTCTTCGAGTGTTTTTCCGTAACGATCGTGCCCGAATTTGCCGTCAAGGTGAATATCACTTGTCCCGATGAACGTATGGAGGCGTCGTTTTTCGGCCGACCGTGTAGCTTCCCCGGCGGCATCGATGTCTGCCTCGGTGGCCCTTGCAAGTCCGCAGATAACCGGGCCCTTCACCTCGTCAGAAATGCGTGCGACGCCTTCGAGCTGAATCGGTGAGGAAATCGGAAAGCCCGCTTCAATAATATCGACGCCTAGTCTTGCGAGTTGATGGGCAATTTCCACCTTCTCCGGAATCGTCATCGACGCCCCGGGCGCTTGTTCACCGTCTCGTAGTGTAGTATCAAAAATGACAACGTGGTCGGTCATGGTATTGTTTGAATTTGGAATAATGTCTGCGACCTTCAGTTTTGCTCAGGTTGACGAAGGCTTTCACGGGCCGCCAAGATAACCAGGTCTCCGAGCCTCCGGGTAGAGACGGCATCTTCCCGCCGAGACACCAGATCCGCGGGCATATTTCCATTCTCCAGCACTTGTCCCACCGCTCGCTTGACGGCATGGGAGGCATCTTGTTCGCCCAGTTCGCCGAGCATCATGGAAGCGCTGAGAATCGCGGCAAATGGGTTGGCAATTCCCCGACCTGCAATGTCGGGAGCCGTGCCGTGGACAGGCTCGAATAGACCGACCCGTCCTCCAATGCTTGCGGATGCCAAGAGTCCCAACGAACCTACGAGCGTCGCTGAAGCATCGGACAAAATGTCCCCGAACAAGTTGCCTGTAAGGATCACGTCAAACTGTGCAGGCCGCAGCACGAGCTGCATGGCGGCATTGTCGACGTACATGTGCTCCAGTTCCACATCCTTGTAGGTGGAGCGGTGGATATCGATAACGGTCTCACGCCACAGCTGGGAAACCGCCAGCACATTCGATTTGTCAACCGAAGTCACCTTGCCGCGCCGCCGTCTCGCCTGTTCAAACGCCACATGTGCAACACGCTTAATCTCACCGGTGGAGTATCGCATGGTAGATACGGCAGCATCTCCCGTTCGTCCGCTCGGCGTACCGAAGTAAATTCCGCCGGTGAGTTCTCTTACGACCAACAGGTCCGTGCCGGCAACCCGTTCCGCTTTCAACGGAGACGCGTCCGCGAGCGCAGGCAGCACCGTAACCGGACGCAGATTTGCAAATACTCCCAGCGCTTTCCGGAGTCCGAGCAGACCCGCTTCCGGCCGCTTGTCTACCGGAAGATCGTCCCACTTCGGTCCCCCTACGGCACCCAGCAGCACGGCGTCCGAGGCGAGGCATGTCTGCACAACCGTATCCTTCAACGGTACTCCAAACGCATCGATGCTCGCCCCGCCGACTGGCAGGTCCTGCCACTCCACGGAAAAGCCCTGCAGCGTGCCGATTGCGTCGACGCATCGTCGCGCCTCGTCCGTTACCTCGGGCCCGATTCCGTCCCCGGGCAGGCATACTATCTTGTAAGAGCGCATGAAAGACGCCGGCTATCTTGGGATTATTCGATCGGTGAACCGGCGGTATCCGCAGCCTTGCCCGGTTTCAGCCAACTCATCATGGATCGGAGTTTCTTGCCCACCGCCTCGATGGGATGGGTTTGATTGGCTGCCCGGAGTCGATTCATGTTGGGCAAACCGGCCTCGTTTTCCTTGATCCACTCGCGGGCAAACGCACCGCTCTGAATCTCTTCCAGAATCTTTCTCATCTCCTGTCTGACCCGGTCATCGATGATACGAGGTCCACGCGAGTAATTTCCGTATTCCGCCGTATCACTGACCGAGTAGTTCATATACTCCAGCCCACCTTCGTAGTAGAGATCCACGATGAGCTTCAACTCGTGGAGACACTCGAAATAGGCCAATTCCGGTGGATAGCCCGCAGCCGTCAGGGTCTCGAAACCAGCTTTGACCAGTTCCTGGGATCCTCCGCAGAGCACGGCTTGCTCGCCGAAAAGATCGGTTTCCGTTTCGTCCTTGAATGTCGTCTCGATAACACCCGCCTTCATGCCTCCGATAGCGTCGGCATAGCTCAGCGCCAAATCGAGCGCACCACCTGTGGCATTCTGTGCGACCGCTACCAGACAGGGAGCGCCCGCACCTTCCACATACACCCTTCTGACGAGGTGTCCGGGTGACTTTGGAGCCACCATAAACACATCAACCCCTTCGGGCGGCACGATCTGCCGGTAATGAATGTTGAATCCATGACCGAATCCAAGCGCCTTTCCCGGCGTCATCTTTTCGACTATTTCGGCATCGTATACGGTTTTTTGATGCTGATCCGGGATGAGCATCATCACCACGTCTCCCCATGCCGCCGCATCACCAACCGGCATAACGGACAGACCCCCTTCACGTGCCTTATTTTCAGATGCCGAACCGGACCGCAGGCCGACAGCAACATCGATACCGGAATCGCGCAGGTTCAATGCATGTGCGTGGCCTTGACTGCCGTAACCGATCACGGCGATTTTCTTGCCGCGCACGATGGTGGGATCAGCTTTATAGTGAACTTTCATTTAGGGTTATCTCCGGTGGGTCTATAGGTAATAACTATTCGTCGTATCCCGAGCTGCGCTTCATTGCAACACGACCGCTGCGTGCGACCTCTAAGATGCCATGCGGCCGCATCAGGTCTACAAAAGCGTTGATTTTCGGAGTAGGCCCGGTGAGCTCGAAAATCATCACTTCCGGCGTGATATCGATCACTTTCCCGCGGAAGATCTCCATGATATCCATGATCTCCGCCCGGTTTGCCTTGTTGTAGGACACCTTCAAGAGGCACATCTCACGTTCCACATAGTTCTTGGTCGTAAGATCTTCAACCCTCAAGGTGTCTACAAGACGGTTCAGCTGGCGATTAACCTGTGCAATGATTTTGTCGTTACCGGTCGTCACGAGCGTCAATCTGGCTATGGTCGGATCCTCCGTTTCACCCACGGCTACACTTTCCAGATTGAATCCGCGCGCAGAAAACATGGCGGCTACACGGTTGAGCGCGCCGTCGTGATTCTCCAGGAGCACACTGATCAAGTGACGGTGCTTGACGGTCTCGTCGGTAGGAAACAACGGCTCGCCCGAAGAGCGTTTCCGTGCAACTTGTTGCGGTGTAAGGTCTTTTACAGACATCTTATATGTGGTTTGACACGTGGAGTAATCAGGCATTTAAATCTTCAGGTCTCAGCCTCTCCGTGATCATCTCATCGGTAGCGGCGCCGGCGGGCACCATGGGGAAGACCATTTCTTCCGTGACTACCACAAATTCGACAACCACCGGTTTGTCGTTGATCTCGAATGCACGCTTCAGTGCGCCATCGACCTCTTCCGGCTTTGTCACCCGCATTCCCTCGCAGTGATACGCCTCTGCAAGCTTTACAAAATCAGGATTGGTGGTCGAGAGATCGGTTTGGCTAAAACGATTCTCATGAAACAGTGACTGCCACTGCCGGACCATCCCGAGGAAGCTGTTATTCATGATGAACACCTTGACAGGCAGTCCGTGCGCGGCCATCGTTCCCAGTTCCTGCGAGTTCATTATCACACCACCGTCGCCGTTGATGGAAATCACCGGCCGGTCTTTCACACCGAAGGCGACACCCATCGATGCAGGCAACGAAAAGCCCATGGTTCCGAGCCCTCCGGAGGTGATGTGAGACCTTGGATGTTCATAACGATAGTGCTGCGCCGCCCACATCTGGTTCTGCCCCACATCGGTAACCACGACCGCTTCTCCTTTCGTTAGCTCGGATATTTTTTCGAGGATAAATTGAGGCCTCAGCTCGCCGTCGTCGCTCTTGTATGAAAGTGGGCATTCTTCCTTCCAGAATTCGATTTGTTTCATCCACTCCGGATGCTCCTTGTCTTCAAGCATCGGATCAAGCTGGTGAAGGATCGTATTGACGTCTCCGACGATGGCGCAATCGACCCAAACGTTTTTGGAGATACACGACGGGTCGATGTCGATATGGATGATTTTGGCAAGTGGAGCCCATGCGTCGAGCTTTCCCGTCACCCGGTCATCAAACCTTGCACCAACGGCGATCAGAAGGTCCGCATTTTGAACCGCCTGGTTTGCGTACCAGGTGCCATGCATTCCCAGCATCGAAAGGGCAAGCGGGTCCCTCTCGGAAAATGATCCAAGGCCGTGCAGTGTTGTCGTCACCGGAATATTCAGCCTCCGTGCCATCGAACGCAGGATCTCGCTCGCACCTGACGAGATTGCGCCTCCCCCGACGTAAAACAGGGGGCGCTTCGACTCCATGATCATTTCGGCTGCGCGTGCGACTTGTTCGGGCTCACCCTTTACTGCGTACGAATAGCCCCGAATGTGAACGTTTTTCGGGTAATCATACTCGATTTCCGCCTGCAATACATCCTTCGGCAAATCGACCACGACGGGTCCCGGCCTTCCCGTTCGTGCAAGGTGATAGGCCTCCTTGATGGTACGGGCAAGATCACGGACATCACGCACAAGATAGTTGTGCTTGGTGATCGTACGCGTGATCCCGACGGTGTCCGCCTCCTGAAAGGCATCGTTGCCGATCAACTGCGTGGCAACCTGACCGGTAAACACGACGATGGGAACGGAATCCAGATAAGCATCCGCTATGCCCGTCACGGTATTTGTAGCGCCGGGTCCGCTCGTCACAAGAACGGTGCCGACTTTGCCCGTCGCCTTTGCATAGCCTTCAGCGGCATGCGTTCCTCCCTGTTCGTGACGAACCAAAACGTGCTTGAAAGACGGATTCAACCGCGCAATCTCGTCGTAAATCTTGATGACACAACCACCTGGATGTCCGAAGACCACCTCTACACCCTCCGCTTCAAGGGAGCGAATAAAGATTTCTGCACCGGACATCACGGTCTTGGTTGGGCGTTCGGCGGGTTGCGTATCCACAGATCCGTTTCCGGATGACTGCGCGATGGTTGTTGTTTTGATTTCCACGGTATTAGCTCGACTTCGTTAAGAATGCACGTTTGATTCAGTGACCGACTCGTCTCAGAGTCGTTTTGTCTCGTTTGAGCGGTAGTTTTCAGGAAATATCATAGTCTGTCGCGAGTGACTTTTGTAGAGACCCGGAAGGTTGATCCTTCCGTTCCTGCCAGGGTGCGCGAACTGTCGCGTCAGACGGGAGGCTCAACCGCTCCGGGCTAGTGTAGCCCTAGAGCCAGTACAAGGAGGAGAATACCCAGTTGAATGGATAGGATGACGACAAGTCGCTCGGAGACTTCCTTGCTCACGCTTAATGCACGAGTGTGAGTATCGACCTGCCAATTGTTCATGCCCAACATGGTTGCGTGAACGACAACTGAGTGGTTCAAATAAACGCAGTTGACCCACTCAAGATCAAGCATATCAACAACCAACTGCGTTTTTAAGGTTGGCAGCGCTTCCAATCGGTCCAGGTGTGAATCGGTTCGTGCTTTTGCCTAATAATGAAAAGCTATACATCGTCTGTGCTAGCCATGTCGCATGCCCGAAATTGCGGCACGGAGTTCAGGATATTGAATTGATAGCGCATTAATGACACGCCAGGTTGCCGGACAGTGTCCGGGAACCGCCGCAAGCACCATTGCCAGATGCACCAGTTCAGCCGGTGTATCTACGTCATACCATTCCGGAAGCAAGCGTGCCTCGGCACCCTGAATCCGATCGGCACGAAGGAGTGTTTGCTCGAGAACCTTCTCATGGCTGTAGTGCATGCCGATGAACAGCCCGGGATTCGGCCGGCGCAGACCGACGAGATAATAGCCGCCGTCCTTGGCCGGACCGAGAACAATGTCGGTCGTTTCTTCCAGTAGCTTGAACGCGAGTGCGACGTGCTCGACAGGCAGATTCGGATGATCCGTGCCCGTCAGTACCACCGTGCGGAAGCCCGCGCCGAATGCCCAATCAAATGCGTTCGACATTTTCGCCCCGAGATTGGCTCCTTCCTGTTTATAGATTTCGTCCGCCCGCGCATACGCCTCGCTGTTTACGTTTCCCTTGCCGTCGACGAATGCGGCAAGAGGTACACCGAGAGATTTTAGCCTGGCAATGCCGTCTTCGATGAACGCATAGTAAACCCGGGCCGCATCTTCCGGCGACAGCAGGTTCGTCAAGCGCGTCTTGACGTAGCCCGGCACCGGTAATTTGCCGAAGACAATCAACAACCGACCCGGGGTGTGACCGGCATCCGTCATGCTCCACCTCCAACTCCTGATTCGGATAAGAGCGCAGATAACGTATCCGTTTGGGCATCCCATTCACGCCCTCGCTTCATGGCATGTCGATACTGTTCCAGCCAGCCCGGAAAGTCGACCGAATCGAGCAGGATATTGTGCCAGAGCGCCACAAATACGCCACCCATCTCCCGGCAGATTTGCATCAGGTTGTCGATACGGCGCACTGCTTCGGAAGGACTTAGCAACTCATAATTAAACAAGGTCGAATCCATCACGATGAGTGGCATTTCCCAGACCTCGGTCGCGCGGTCGTTGAGCAGGTCATAGAGACGAAACGGGTGACAGGTACCTCTGCGAAAGCCGGATTTGTCTGCATAGCCTAGGGAGGAGTCAATGCGAAATCCCTCTTCCTCGAGCAGAACGGGGGATAAAAGCGGATCGTGCCTGAGGTAATGTTGGCGGATGGACGACGGTCGGCGCCCTGATAAACCGGAGAGGCGTTCACGCTCCGACTTTAGTCGGCCGGGATGAAACGCAGTAAAATATGCCGGATGCAGCCCCGCTTCACAGCCGGCTGAGACGATCATACCGACCGCTTTCTTTTGTGCGTACTCGCTTCTATCGGTCACCACATCGTATGGCCGGTACCCTCCCGTTTTCAGAAAAAAAGTACCGCTGCCGTTGTCCGACTCCAAATCTTCAAGGAATTGCCGGATACCCGCATGATACGGATCGCGCCGTGTCAGCAGTTGGGTGGTCGTGGCCCACAGGCGTCGCATTCGGTTGGAAACGCTCTGATTCGGTTTTCCAAGTAACGGTCGCTCGACGAACTCGCGATACAGGATTCCGGGACGCCATTTGCAAAGGTAGTCGATGTCAAAAGTGGGGCAAAAAGCCCAATCCTTGCCACCCCAATCGTGTAGTTTGGTCTGCATGCCCTGTCGGCCCATCTGCTCCGCAAGCATGAAGCGATAGACGTCTACCACCGGAACATCCACGCATCGATGGCGAGCGAAATACGATCCTTCATGTGCCTGCCTGCCGTGGCGGTCTATCTTGCCACCGACAACCTCTGCCCAGCCGGAAAGCCAGAAGAATGTCGAAGCCACGATGTCGAATGTGATCCTTCCTTCCTCCGCCTCCGTTTCGAAATCTTGGTCGTGACATATGGGAAACAGCACGGGGACATCGTATCCGTCCCACGACCTTCTGCCGGTCTCTTCCGGCTCCGGAAGGCGCTTTTCGCCGATAAATCGTTCTACCTCCGGTGCCTTAGGCAGCAACAACCAACCATTAGGCAGCGATACCTCGGGTGCGACGTAAGCCAGCCCGCCCGCTGCTTCTCCCGTATCGGCAATCCATCGGGGAACCATGCCGAACGGATGGAGCAACATCTCGATTGTCCAGTGAATACCGGACCGCCAGGCGGGGTCGGTCTCGACAAGGCAGGCAACGTGTCGGGGTTGCGAATTCATCCGGGAATTCCAATCGTGGTCCACAGATCAGTTTGAGAGTGTCAATCGCTCACGAACGCATCCGAAAATACAACAACAGGGCTCCCGTCCTTCATATCTTGCCGTCCCGCGATGCCGATTCGCACCAGGTCGCCTAGAAACGGATGCGCTTCAAGATATTTTCAGATCCGGTCCACGGTTTCATTTCCGTGCCGAAGGGGTTGATGCTCGACCTCATTCAGTCACCGGAGGTGCAGCGACTTCGGCGCATCCGGCAGCTGGGCGTAGGGCACCTCGTTTTCCCCGGAGCCGAGCACACCCGCTTCGGACATGCCCTTGGAGCAATGGCCCTTATGCAGGAGGCGCTCAAAAACCTCTCGCAAAAGGGAACGCCGATTTCGGATGCCGAGCATGAGGCGGCACTTGCCGCGGCGTTGCTGCACGATATCGGACATGGACCGTTTAGTCATACGCTCGAATACACTCTTATCAGAGGCTTTGCCCATGAGCAAATGAGCCGTCGATTGATCGAACGACTCAATGGCCGGTTTGATGGATCACTCGAACTTGCACTACGCATCTTCGACAACGAATACGGGCGACCGTTTTTCCATCAACTGATTTCGAGCCAGTTGGATATGGACCGGCTGGATTATCTCAGAAGGGACTCGTTTTTCACCGGCGTCGCCGAAGGAGGAATAGGCGTCGACCGCATCATCAAAACCCTGCGGGTCCACCCAGTCGAAGGTGGAAACGACGCCCGAATCGTGGTGGAAGCAAAGGGTTCCTACGCGGTCGAGAACTATCTCCTTTCGCGCAGGATCATGTACTGGCAGGTCTATCTGCACAAGACGGTAATCGCAGGGGATCATCTGCTGATGGCGGCGCTGGAACGAGCTATGCAGCTGCTAAAGCACAACCGAAAGGATACGGCATCTACCGCTCCGGCACTTCGCTACTTTCTGATGGAGCAGCCTGCCGGAGAGGACCTCGGCGATACCACGCTCATCGAGGAGTTCTTGAACCTGGACGACTCGGACGTGCTCTACAGCTTAAAGCAATGGACGCGGGCGCACGATCCCTTGCTATCCGACCTTTCATTTCGGTTCCTTAACCGGCGGTTTTTCAGACTCGCATTTCTGGAGCAAACGCCTTCGCCCAAAATGCTTGCAACATGGAGATCCCAGGTGGCGTCGTGGATGGAGTCCCGCAAGTTGCTGGACCCGGAAACCGAAAAGCCGGAGACAGGATTTTATCTCCACAGCGGACGATCGTCCCACCTGGCCTATGAGCCGGAGGACAACGCCATTACGGTGCTGGATCGCTGGGGAAAGCTGAATGAGCTCTCCCATGCCGCTGATACCGGCAGCATTCATGCGATTTCAGGTCGTGTCGCCAAACCCTACATCTGTTATCCCAAGGAGGTCGCCCTCGAGGGTATCGAACCCTCGACCATGTAACGAGCAACCATATGCAGAAACCGCTGGTCACTTTCGACTGCTCGCAATCGTCACACACCGCCTACGGGCACCCGGAAAACCACGCCCGATTGGAGGCAGTGATGTCGCATCTGTCCAACTCCGGCCTCCTCAGCCGCCTGGATCTTCGAAGGCCCGAAGCGGCCCCCCGTGAAGCCGTGGAACGTGTCCATAAGCGCCTTTACCTGGGCAAGCTGCAATCGGCTCGATCAGATCGCACGATATGGCTGGATCCCGATACCTACTATACTCCGGAGAGTCTTGACATCGCATTCAGAGCAGCGGGAGGAGGAATCCTCTGTGTGGACGAGGTCGTCGGCGGATCGTACAAATATGCATTCGCGCTTCCGAGACCGCCCGGTCACCACGCAACACCGACTACGGCAATGGGCTTCTGCCTCATAAACCATATCGCCGTGGCCGTTCGACATCTTATGTATGCCCATCAGGTCAACCGCGTTGCCGTCGTCGATTTCGACGTACACCATGGTAACGGTACACAGGAGGCGTTTTATAACGATCCAAATGTGCTCTTTCTCAGTGTGCACGAGTCACCGCTGTTCCCCGGCACGGGGCCGGCACACGAACGTGGCGGTCCGGATGCACAGGGTACGAACATCAACGTGCCTCTTCCCGCAGGTTGTGGAGACACGATCTTCCTCGAAGTATTCCACCGGATCTTCGAACCGGCTATTGCTTCGTTCAAACCCGAGTTCATCCTCGTTTCGGTCGGATACGATGCGCACTGGCGTGACCCGCTTGCCAATATGCAGATGACCATCGGCGGCTTTGCTGCGCTCATTCGGAAACTCCACGACTGGGCGGACACCTGGAGCAACGGCAAAATGGTTTTTTTTCTGGAAGGCGGCTACGACCTGAAGGCACTGCCGCTATGTGTATCCGCTACACTTCAACTGCTCATTGATCGGCACAGCGAAATCATCGATCCCGTTGGGGACGGCGGGTTTGGGGATCGCAGGCCCGGGAATCTCTTGAAGCCGTTTGTTAATTGAACAGCGAGGAGGGCTTGCCCGGACGCCGCTTTTTGTTTGGGGAATCCTGAATATAGATCGCCGAGAGATTTCTGCCGAGTTGCCCGTAGTCCAGGCCGTATCCGATGACAAATCGATTTGGAATCTCAAACCCGACATAGTCGAGCTTGACCTCCTGTTGCGTGGCCTCGGGCTTGTGCAGGAATGTGGCCACGGCAAGACTGGCGGGTTGATAAACGTTTAGTTGCTTGAGGATATAGTGCATCGATACGCCCGTATCAACGATGTCCTCGACGATGATGACGTCGCGTCCCTCGATATCGGCATCGATGTGTTTTAGTTCACGTACATCCCCGCTCGACACTTTTTTTGCACCGTAGGAAGATAGTTTCATGAAGTCCACTTCGCACTCGATGTCGATCGCCCTCATAAGATCGCCGAGAAAAATGAACGATCCGTTCAAAACACCGATCAGAATGGGCTTGCGCCCCGCATAGTCCCGGCTTATTTCCCTTCCCATCTCACGGACACGCGCGGCAATGCGTTTCTCGTCAAAAAACAACCGGAACTCTTCCCCCCTGCAGGTAACCGAACCGTTTTCTCTCTCTTTTACGCTAAAAGATATCTCCATAGGGATGCCTGATGTGATAATTGTGACGACAACCGGCCGACTTCATCGCGTCAAACTTCGGTCACCTTGTCGACGTTTTCGAAAGCTTCATATGCAACACGAATAATACGTCGCGTATCCGGCGTGATGGAAGCGATGGCTGATCGACGTACACCAACAAGCCAAAGAATTCCTCCCTGAGCTTCGATAACCATGGCACGTGAGCGTATTGCGACGCCAACTTTCTCATCCGTGAGAATATCGGCCACTTTCTTTGTGCCATGCAATCCCGGAAGGGACATTCTGTCACCCGGCCGCCATCTGCGAACGCCTACCTTCGATCCAAGGGCATCCGCATCGGCATAGATTTCATTGGCCGATACCTGTGACCAGTCGGGATGCGTCTCGATCCGTTCCGCCAGCAGGCGGCCTCGGCCGACTTCCACCTCTCCCGGTATCTCGAGTAGTTTCGCTCCGTTTCCGGACGGAGAGGAAGCTTTTCTGATGAAGAGAAGGCGCGATCTTCCTCGCCATACGACGACGTTCTCGATTTCCGCTTTACGTCCGGCTTGCAACGACATTAACGACAGGATCTGCTGCGCAACCGCACTGCTGACGGGTGCAGTGGGCGATATCCGCGCCAAGGCATCAAGAACAATGCGTCCCCGTAGTGGCACAGGTGCGGACACGAGCGCCTCAATCGAGACCACGCATCCCTCCTCCACCGCTTTGATAACCCGCCGGCTCGCATATCGCTCGAGCGAGGCGACACGTGCCATCTGTTGTCCTATTCGAAGCAGGCGGTCGATTGCTTTGTCTCCGAATGTCGCTTTTATCGCCGGCAAGACATCATGGCGAATGGCATTGCGGGCGTATTTTCTCGACTCATTGCTTGCGTCCTCATGCCAGGTCAATCGCCGTTTCCCGGCATATGCAACCAAGTCACTCCGGCTGAACGACAGCAGCGGCCGAATGAGGACGGCTTTGCGATCTTCCCGTAGCATGCGTGATCGCGGCAGCCCGGCCAGTCCCCTTGCACCCGCACCACGAAACATATTCAGGAGTATCGTTTCGATCTGATCGTCCCGGTGATGGCCCACCGCAACAAACGAAATAGCCCTGTTCTCCGCTATTGCAGAGAAAAAGTTGTATCGAATTCTTCGCGCAACGGCCTGAATAGACTCACCGGAATCGACGGCATTTCGCTTCAGGTCTACCCGCATCGTCGACAGAGCGCATCCATACTCACGTGCCTTTGCCTCGACGAGATGCTGGTCTGCCGCAGATGCACGTCCTCTCAGACCGTAGTTGACGTGTGCCACATGCACGGCGTGTTTTGTCTTGACCAATAGGTCCAGCAAAACCATGGAATCGACTCCGCCACTCACCCCGACGAGCACAGGACCTTTTTCCGGCGTCAGCCCAAACGCTCCGACCTGTTTTTGGAATTCCGAAGCAAACTTCTCGCTGTCGGTATGTTCCATTTCATTCTCGCTCCAGGTGTCCGATCCTGCCGAACCTTTTGTCCAGCTCTTCCAGGGAGACATGTATCATGGTCGGTCGGCCGTGTGGGCATGCATAGGGCATTTCGCATGATTCCAGATCGGCCAGTAACTTGAGTGTTTCCGCCCTACTCATCCGATGACCGGTCTTAATCGCCGCTTTACACGACAAACTTTTTGCAAGATTATCCCTTTCGGTAAGCTGATAACTATCCCGATTGATTCTATACTGCTCAAGCACTTCCTCGAGTGCCGTTTTTTCGTTCCCGGCCGGTAGATCGTCAGGCACGCCGCGCAGGATAATGGATGATCCACCGAATGTATCGTACGTGAAACCGAGCTTTGCCAAGCCCTCCGCCAGTTCGGAGAGCAGGGTGAAATCTTTCGGGTCAAGGTCGATTGAGATCGGGAAAAGAAGTTGCTGCGACGTTCCGGAGCCTTTATCCAGTAGCCGCAGAAAGCGTTCGTACAAAATCCTTTCATGCGCGGCATGCTGGTCGACGATCATCATCCCATCCGTATCGCGTACCAGCACGTATTTGAGACCGAGTTGCCAAAACTCTGATGCCAATCCGTCGCCCGGTTTTCTTCGCTCGTGTTCGTCCAGCGCCTCCGGCGTCCTTCTTACCGATGATTCCGGGCCGGCCTCACCGGCCGCACGCGCAGCTATCTCCGGCTGTTCGTCCTGGCGCTCAGGAACGGCTGCACTCTTATACAGCGACATGGACAGATCCACCGCCCTTTTATCTTCGCTGTAGCGCCGCAGCCAGTTCTCCTTGCCGCCGTCGGCTTTGTGGCGACTACCGGTGGACCGAGCTGTGGAATATCCACGCTCGACCATACGGTCTTGCCCTCCAAATGAAATGTCCGGCCTGAGGTCGGCGGAACCCAGTGCCTTGTTCACAGAACCCCGTACGAATCCGTAGATCCCCGATTCATCGTCGAATTTGACTTCCGATTTTGTTGGATGCACATTCACGTCGGCATGGCGGGGATCCATCTCGAGCTTTAACACAAAAAAAGGATAGGATCCTTTCGGCAACATTTCACCATATGCCGAGGAGACAGCGTGCAGCAATCCTCTATGCTTCACGTACCGTCCGTTAACGTACAGGAATTGCTCACCTCTCACCTTTCTTGTGAACTCGGGTTTTCCTACATACCCGGACACCGACACATAGCTTGTTCTTGTCTTGACCGGTACCAATCCCTGCATATCCATCGTCCCGATGACCTGGGCAATACGTTCCTGTAAGGGGTCGAAAGCGTCCGAGCCTTTTGCAGGAGTGAAATCGTATACCTCTCTGTCGTCATGGGTCAGTGAAAAACCGATAGAAGGCTTCGACAACGCGATGTACTGAAATACCTCTACAATATGTTTGAATTCCGTAGCCGGACGCTTGAGAAAATTGCGCCTGGCAGGGACATTGAAAAACAGGTTTCGGACGGCTACCGAGGTTCCGGGAGGTGATGCACAGGGGGAACGTTCGAGTTCTTCGCCTCCGGACGTGCGAAAACAAACTCCGGCCTCGTCATCGATCCGGCGGGTTTTCAACTCGACCTGCGCCACTGATGCAATAGAGGCCAGTGCCTCGCCGCGGAAACCAAGAGTATGGATCCGGTCAAGGTCCTCGATGGATGAAATCTTGCTCGTGGCATGCCGCATAAAACACATCTCGCCATCGGCAGCCGACATGCCACAACCGTCGTCGATGACCTGTACCAGTGACGATCCTGCGCCTCCGATGACGACCCGGATTTTCCTCGCCCCGGCGTCAACGGCGTTTTCCATCAGTTCCTTTACTGCGGACGCGGGCCGCTGTACAACCTCCCCGGCCGCGATCTTATTCGCCAGCGCCGCAGGAAGCACATGAATGATTCCGGTAGGCGTTTCCCCGTTACCAAAGTCGGAAGACATGCGTCATTGCGGGTGCGGGAGTACTAATGAACACCTAGAGGTGTGTGTAGATGTAGAGCGCGAAAATCAGGAGCATCGCAAACCAAATGACGGATGTGGGATTCCTTCTCTTCGCTCGTGTCTTGATCCGCATCCTGCGTTTCAGACTTTCATCCTTTGCGGGATTGTAGTAACGCGGTGTGTACTCAAATCGTCTGTTCGTTGCGCGCTGTCGACCGAACATTTGCACCTCGACCAATTTGCTTTCCCGTTATTTTATTTACAATGTAAATTCACGGGCGTTCCGACCGACAATTCAGGCGTCCACCAGTGTTACCCTGGTCTTCGGGTTCACACCGATGCCGGCTTGATCACGGAGTTCAAGTAGTCCGGACCGGCTCACCGCCCCAATGAAGGGATCCTCTTTTAACAGAAGATGACCGTCGAGATCGATGTAGGTAGCCTTTGAAGCGAGATGAAATGCGGCCGTCGTAGCCACACTCGTACTCAGCATGCAGCCCAGCATGACAT
>CAZIIP010000010.1:19760-25133 GCA_964539455.1 uncultured Rhodothermales bacterium | reverse complement strand
ATAACAACCGTCATGTAAGGCTCGCTGCAAATCGACAAGCAACCAGAAACCAGGACACCAGGAGGCTGCCGACTTAAAAAACACCCCCTTGTTTTTATTGCACTTAAGCGCGAGCAGTGTTGTGCTATATTTGCTGTAAACAATAAATTTACGCCGAAAGTTCGATAGCCTCCGAGAAACCTGAAACCCAAGTTCTTCATGCGCTTCCTTCGCATCCCCGTCTATATCATCGGTGGACTGGTCATCCTGGCGATCGTCGTGTTTCTCGCATTTAATGCACGGTACGGCATGCAGCGGATGCGCTTGCACGCGTCTCTCGGTCCGGTGGCGCCGACGATCACTGTCGACGGTCTCGCCTTCCGCGACCTCAACAAAAACGACTCGCTCGATGTGTACGAAGACCACCGGAGGCCTATCGAGGAGCGGGTTGACGACCTGGTGGAACGCATGAACATCGTGGAGAAGGCGGGTTTGATGCTGCATCCGCCTACCGGTGTCGGCGAAAACGGTGAACTGCTCGAAAAGCCAGGCTTGCTCAATCCGATGGGGATTTCGCAGGCCATTATCGGTCGGCAGATTCGCCATTTCAACTTGTTTACCATTCCATCGCCGGAAGCATTGGCGAGGTGGCACAACGAGGTTCAGAAGCTGGCGGAGCGGACGCGTCTCGGTATTCCAGTGACGATCAGCTCCGATCCGCGCCACGGTTTTCCGCAAGGCGAAAACATCGCCAATCTGGCCGACGACGACTTCTCCAAATGGCCCGATCCTCTTGGACTGGCGGCCGCACGTGACTCGGCACTTGTGGCCGAGTTTGGGAGAATCGCGGCCAGAGAGTACCGCGCCGTGGGGATCAGAACATCGCTGAACCCGATGGTGGACGTGGCCACGGAGCCGCGATGGGCGCGGCTGAACGGCACATTCGGCGAAGATGCCGAACTCGTAGGCAGGTTGGGAGCCGCATACATCGTAGGATTTCAGGGAGACGCTCTGGGTCCCGAAAGCGTCGCCACAATGACCAAACACTTCCCGGGTGGCGGTCCTCAGAAGGACGGCTGGGATGCTCACTTTGACTATGGCGCCGAGCAGGTGTATCCGGGTGACAAATTTGACGATCATCTGAGGCCTTTTAGAGCGGCGCTAGATGCCGGCACGCGACAGATCATGGCCTACTACGGGGTCCCGGTCGGGCAGACCAGTGAAGAAGTGGGCATGAGCTTCAATAAGGAGATCATCGATATCCTGCGGAAAGACATGGGATTCGACGGGGTGGTCTGCAGCGACTGGCCATTTCGCCGCTCTCCATCTTCGGCATCGGACTGCTGGGCCCAATGGCCTGGGGGGTAGAGGATCTGACGCCGCTGGAGCGGACGCTCAAATCGCTGGAAGCCGGCGTGGACCAGTTTGGTGGCGAGACCAGCCCTTGGCTCATCACCGAACTGGTTGAGGAAGAGGAGATTTCTGACGAGCGCATTGACGAATCTGTACGTCGTCTCCTCCGTGTCAAATTTCAACTGGGTCTGTTTGAAGATCCGTACGTCGATCCGTCTGTTGCCGAGCGAACGGTCGGAAGTAAAGAGCACCAAAAGGTGGCAGGCGAGGCGCAACGCCGTTCCGTTACACTGCTTAAGAATGGCCGGGGAGAGGAACCGATTTTGCCTCTTAAGGCAGGCATCCGCGTTTACCCGATTGACATCGACAGCGCCGTGGCGTCCTCATATGGCGAGGTGGTGACGGACCCGGACCGGGCTGACGTCGTGCTGATGCGGCTGAAAACGCCATACGAACCGCAGGGCGGATTTTTTGGTGGATTCATGCACCAGGGTGATCTGGATTTCAAGGGTGAAGAGCGAGACCGCATTCTCGAAATCCTTTCCCGGAAGCCGACGATCGTCTCAATCTATTTGGAACGTGCAGCGGTTATTCCGGAGATTGCGGAAGGTGCAGCGGCCCTGCTGGCGACTTACGGGTGCAGTGACGAAGCACTCCTTGATGTCCTATTCGGACGATTTGAGCCGGAGGGGAAACTGCCCATCGAGTTGCCGTCGTCCATGGAAGCCGTCAAACAACAAAAAGAGGACCTTCCCTACGATTCGAGTGATCCGCTATATCCGTATGGTCATGGACTTTCGTACGGTACGACTTCTGAGAACGCCGGGCCATAGCCGGTCGAAAGCCGACACGAATAGGGGCGCCTGGTATTGTCGGAGCCGTACTTGACACCGACTCGCGAACCACGAAGGGCAACAAACCTTCCCGAATCGTTGCTCCAAATCGCGCCTGTCGTTTTTTTAAAATCCGCAGATTCCAAAAATCAGAGCAATGGACCCAAACGGACAGGCAGAGTCGTTGATGCCGTCAAAACGTTTTACGAAGAAATATTAGTCTATCTTTCGGTGTCGCGTGTTGAGCCCGCGTCAGCAGGACGTTACAAAGACGTGTCAATGCCCCCGGGAATACCCGGCATGCAAAAGGCAAAGAAACGGTAACACGCGACTATATAGCGGAAGGCTATATTTTTATGGTCTGTATATCCATGTTCTGAAAGGTAGTCTGTCGCAATGGCGAAAATCGAAAAAGGCACGCGCGTTCTGTTTGTCTGCACCCACAATTCCGCCAGGTCGCAGATGGCGGAGGGGTTGCTTCGTTCCATATCAGGCGACCGATTTGAAGTTTTCAGTGCCGGCACAAATCCTCGGGGCGTGCATCCCCTGGCAGTCGAGGCAATGGCGGATGCCGGAATTGACCTATCGGCGCACACATCGAAGCACGTCGATTCGCTGTATGACACGTTGATGGACTACGTCGTTACGGTGTGTGACAGTGCCGTCGAGAACTGTCCGTATGTACCCGCCCGCAGACGGATCATCCACAAAAGCTTTATGGACCCATCTGCCGTAGAGGGGACGGAGGAGGTGCGGCTGGAAGCATTCAAGACGGTTCGGGAGGAGATACGGGAATGGATATCCGGAAGCTTTTTGGCTGCGGTGGAGCAGGACGGGGGAAAAGGATGAGTGGATGAGCAGATGAACGGATGAGCGGAGGTGGCTCAGTTGTGTCGCGCGAAGCTGAGTGGTGGCACGACGGCATCGCCGTTGCCGGAAAGGATGAACCTGTCACCTGAGGTCATGATAGTTATTCATGCCATGAATGATTGTCGTTCATGATGTGAATAAATATCTACTACAACGAAATCCCACTGAAAGCCTGACTGAACGTCTGAACGTTATGTCTACCGTGGTTGTCAGCGGTGCACGCCAGACAGGGAAAAGCATGTTGGTCAAGGAGTTGATTGGCGGAGATCGTCGGTATTATTCGCTGGATGATTTCGAAGTGAGAGATGCTGCCGATCACGATCCGGGGCTGTTGGTGGGGGGGGAGCCAACCGATCACCCTGGATGAGGTTCAAACGGCGCCCGGACTTCTTCGAGCCATAAAACTGGCTATAGATAATGATCGCAGTCCCGGTCGATTTTTGCTGAAGGGATCGGCCAATCTGTTGTTGATGCGGAGTGTTTCCGAATCACTGGCCGGCAGAGCGAGCTATCTTGGTCGAGATGTCGGAATGCCGCAACCCACGGTGCGTCGTTATCTCAATCTGTTGGAAACGTCCTACTTGCTGGTCAGGCTGCCGGCCTATTCGGTCAATCGCACCAAGCGCCTGATCAAGTCACCCAAAACCTACTGGACAGATTCCGGGGTCGCGCTTCATCTGGCGCAGGGCGTATCTCCCTCGGGAGTACATCTAGAAAATCTCGTCCTGAACGAGCTGCTGGTCTGGCGGGATGCCCGCGAGGAGCATGCAGAGTTGTTTTACTGGCGCACCACGACCGGAGAGGAAGGTGACCTGGTGATCGAGGCCGGTGGTAAAATACTGCCGATCGAAATCAAGGCGTCAGCCAAGCCAACCCCTGCCGATACCCGATTTAAATTTCGATTTGGATGGGCGCAGCAAACGTTCCTATCTGCAAACGTCCACACCCCCACACGCTCCGACTACGATAGCGATTTGGATTTCGATGGAGAAGGCGGACTGCCGGTAATTTCCTCGCCTTCTACGGCAGAAACAATGTCAGGCGCAACGTAAATGCGGTTTCGTTTCTGGCCTGTCACCTCAACCAGAATGCCTGCATCGATCAATTTGTCAATGTTTAGCTGAGCAGATCGCTGGGTTACACCCAGCAAATCTGCAGCCATCTTTGTGTTGACTGCCGGAGCGGAAAACAACTGATCGATGAGACCGAGCAGCAGAGCAGAGGCACGAGCTTCCTGCAGACTCTTTCGGTACGCGGTCCACAATGAGAGGAGTCTATCGGATCGCAAAATTGCATCTTGCGATTGCGATTCAACCGCGACCAGAAAAAACCGAATCCAGTTTTCCCAGTCCCCGTTTCGGCTCACCTCAAGCAGATGGTGATAGTACTGCGTACGGTGCTTCTCAAAGTACGCACTTAGATAGAGCAGCGGTTGGGATAACAATCCGGTCGTGTGCAGAAGAAGCGTGACGAGCAATCGGCCGATTCGTCCATTGCCATCCAGGAACGGATGGATCGCTTCAAAATGGTAATGTGTCAAGGCGATCCGTACGAGCGGCGGATACTGCGATTCGTCGTGGAGATACCGCTCGAAATTGCTCAGTGCGATCTTCATTTCCTCAACAGGCGGCGGAACGAACACTGCATCCATCAACGTGCAGCCCGGGGGACCGATCCAGTTCTGTGACCTGCGGAATTGTCCCGGTGTCTGTGACTCGCCACGAACCCCTCTCATAAGGCGTTCATGCATCTCACGAATTAGTCGCAAGCTCAGCGGAAGCTCGGTTAGCCGGGCAATCCCGTATTCCAGAGCCGTTACATAGTTGGATACTTCCTTCACATCCGAACCGGCAGGCTCCTTCGCATACGCTGCTTCATAGAACAGCAGATCCGAGAGTGACGCCTGCGTACCTTCGATCCGGCTCGATAGGACGGCCTCGCGACGCACAAACGGGCGAATCAGAAGGTGCGGATTGGGCAACGTCCGGGCAATGCCGGCCAATTCACTAAGTGCACGGTCTGCCCCTGACAGGGCGGTCACAAACGACAACTTAATATCCAGATCAGGCTCAAGAGGTGCCGGTATGAAGGCCCAGTAATCTCGAGTGGTCAGAATGACCTTGCCCGCGGCGCTATTGCCGAAATCCGAAGGAGTCACGTTGTGATACCTTGCTTCGCTATGGTTGCTTATAATTATACTTTGTAACGATAAGTATAATATAACAACATAGCAATCAACTCTTCTGTGTGCCGCAACAAAATTGAAATCGCTATCGAGATCGCAATGGGGGTCGGAGTCGAATAATCCTGCTATTACCCAAGCTCCCGCTCTCAGGAA
>CAZIIP010000010.1:0-19660 GCA_964539455.1 uncultured Rhodothermales bacterium | reverse complement strand
GCAGCATGCGCCTACCCGGCCTCGCTACCCTTCACTGCGTTTAGAGCAGAGCGCTTCGTCGGGGCAGGTACCACCCACTGCCGGCCCATAACACTATCCGATCCCGACTACGATTCGTAGGGAGATCACCACCTACTCCGTCCACGGATAGTTAAAGACGTACCTCCCGGATCCGACCGCCAGAAGTACTGCGCTCTCGGTCTGCGACGCGTTCGATACGCCCTCCGCTTCAGAGAGCATCGTGTCACCCTCGCGTACCTCGCCGAGATCGGCGTTTGGCAGACGAACCGATGCCGATGTATTCGGTGGAACCGTGACCGAAAGCGTTATTGTGCCGTTTTCGATCGTCCAGCTAGAGGACGCCGGACCGTACATCGTCTCCAGAGCGGCCTCCGCATGGGTAAACCCACCACCGGGCAACGGATGGATCCTGATGTGCTTGTAGCCGGGTTGGGACGGGTCCAGATCGAGTCCGGCCATCACACGGTACATCCAGTCGCCGATCGCCCCATAGGCATAGTGGTTAAACGAATTCATACCGGGATTCTGAAACGAACCGTCCGGTTTCCGGCCGTCCCAGCGCTCCCAGATCGTCGTTGCACCCTGGGTGACGGGGTAGAGCCACGAAGGATAGTCCGTTCTGAGCAGCAGCTCGTAGGCGACATCGTCGTAGCCGTACTCGGTAAGCACATGGCAGAGGTGTGGTGTACCAAGAAATCCGGTCGTCAGGTGACCGAAGGCGCGGACGTCTTCGGCCAGACGACGGGCGGCCTCACCGCGCATCTCCTCGGGAAGTATGTCGAGGGCCAGCGCAACGGCGTACGCCGTCTGGGTGTTCTCTCCGACCCTGCCGTTTTCGGTCACGAATTCCTCTCGAAACGCCTCTTTGATCCGCTCGCTGAGCATCCGGTATTCCTGTGCTTCGTCCGGTAGACCAAGAACGTCGGCGGCCTGGGCGACCAGTTCCGACGAATGCGAGAAGTATGCCGTGGCCAGCAGATCCTTGCTGGTCGTTGCTCCCGGGTAGTCCGAGCGCGTCGTCGCGAACGCCAGCCAGTCGCCGAAGTGCCGGCCGCCGATCCACAGATAATCGTCGCCCGCCTGTTCCTTCATGGACCCGATCCACGCCTTCATGCTGGGATACTGGCGCCCCAACAACCGCTCGTCGGCATAGACCTCGTACATGGTCCACGGGATGATAACACCGGCGTCGGCCCACCCGGTGGCCCCGGCGGAACTACGTCCGTCCGTTGCCAGGACGTTCGGGATTACATGCGGAATGCTGCCGCTATCGTATTGATCATAAAAGAGATCGGCGAGCCATTTGGTGAAGAACGAAGCGACATCGTAGTTGAACGCTGCCGTACGCACGAACACCTGGGCGTCACCCGTCCAGCCCAGGCGCTCGTCCCGCTGCGGGCAGTCGGTCGGCACATCCACGAAATTGCCTTTTTGGCCCCAGACGATGTTGTGCTGGAGCTGGTTTACCAGTTCATTGGAAGATGTGAACCGACCGGTCCGCTCCATGTCCGAATGAATGACCATCCCGGTGAGGTCGTCCGCCGTGGGGACACCCGGATAGCCGTCAACGGCCACATACCGGAATCCTTGAAACGTGAAATGCGGCTCGTAGACTTCCGGTCCGCCTCCCTTGAGCGTATACCGCACTTCCTGTTTGGCCGCCCGGAGGTTTGCCGTGTAGAAGTTGCCGTCGCTGTCCAGCACTTCGGCATGCCGCAACGTAACCGTCGTGCCGGCCGGTCCTTCGACCTCCAGACGGACCCAACCGACTATGTTCTGTCCCATGTCGAACACGAGATCGCCCTCCGGAGTGCGCAGGATCTCGACCGGCGTGATCTCCTCGATCTTCCGAACCGGAGGCCCGGCAGGAGCGACCAGAATGTCCTTCGGGTGGGTCAGTGCACTTACCCCGGACCAAGAGTTGTCATCAAGTCCCGGAGTAGACCAGCCGGGTATCTCTTTGCGGGCGTCGTAGGTTTCACCGTTGTAGATATCGGACATCAACACCGGACCGTCGTTGGTTGCCTTCCAGTCGGGACTGGTACCCACTACCTCGGTGCTGCCGTCGCGGTAGGTGATGACCACCTGGGCGAGCAGTCCAAGCTTTTCACCGTAGAAATTGCGCTGTCCGCGAAATCCGATGTAGCCGCGATACCAGCCGTCGCCGAGCATCACTCCCATCGCGTTCTCGCCTTCCGAAATCAGGTCCGTGACGTTGTAGGTCTGGTACTGCAACTGGTGGTCATAACTCGTCCAGCCGGGCGTGAGCACTTCATCACCTACCCGCTCTCCGTTCAGATAGAACTCGTATAATCCAAGGCTTGTGACATATGCCCGTGCGGAAGCTACGCGGCCGTCGACCTCAAAGGTGCCGCGAAGCATATGCGCGGGTTGCGGCGATGAGACGTCCTCCTCGACATCGGCGGTGATCCAGTGCACTTGCCAGTCTGCTGCCGTCAGCAGACCCATCTCGAATATCGCCGGATCGGACCAGGCGGATCGACGGTCGTCTTGATCCCATACCCGTACCTGCCAGAAGTACCGTCCACCGGAAACCAGCGCCTCCCCGTCGTAAGCGACGTGGACAGACCGATCGGAAGCCACCTTTTTGGTATCCCACACCAGGTTTCTTCCCCGCTCCACATCACGTTCAGATTGCGCGACACGGATTTGATAGGCGCTCTGCGCGACACCGCGGGTGGTGGCACGCAACTTCCATCCAAACCGTGGATGGGTGACATCGATACCCACGGGATCGTTTTTGTATTCGGAAGTCAGATCGTAGACGGCGATCCTCTGGGCGCTTACGGAAGAGGACAAAACCGATAGCGTGGAAAAAGCGGCGAGAAAAGCGATGAACGGACGCATGGCGGAAACAGATTTTGTGCGGGAAGCAGGACGATTCTGCCGGATGTTCTCTTATCCAGGAATGATGATACAAACCACTACGATTTAGATTTGAGTGGGGTGGAGGGGTGGTTAAACAATCCAAATCGAAATCGCCGTCGAGATCGCAACCGTGTGATTACGGACGCTCGGTACTACGATCGCTGCCCGACTTCGATTGAGACTCCGATTCCGGCACGGATCTCGATTGGATTGGCGGCGACTTGCGACCATACTGCCACGTCTCCATGCTTTGGCCGCCGGCCGGCGGACTTAACAATTCGGTAATGATTCATTGACGTATCCATAACCGCGGATATGTAACTGCTGCGCATCGGTTTCGTAACGGTAACCGAACAACATGTGGCCAATCGGTCACTCCTACCAACGATAAGCAACCCTATGAGCAACAAAATAACCGATACGACTGGTCAACGAATGCAGAGGTCGGAATCGCTGTTCGGCCCCGATCTGAGAAGACGTTACAAAGCGCGGGCGCGTAAACTGCAGAAACGGAAAACCGGGATCGCACTCACATTTCAGGCCTCAATCATCGTCGCCATACTGCTTGTGCTGGCGGCATTTCAAATTAACCTCGAGGCCGAGCAGGAATTGGAATACCAGGCCGAGATTCAGGAGATGGTGGTCCTGGAAGATATTCAGCAAACGAAGCAGACCGTGGCGCCCCCGCCTCCACCGGCGCCCCCCATTCCGATTGAGGTGCCGGACGATGTAGTTCTGGAAGATGAAGAGCTGGCTTTTGATGCGGAGATCGACTTCAACAGACCGGCAACCTTGCCGCCGCCGCCTCCGCCCGGTCCAGAAAGAAAGGATGAGGTAGAAGAAGAACCCGAGCCCGAGATCTTTATGGTTGTGGAGGAAATGCCTGAGCTTATCGGCGGGGTGGCAAGCCTAATGGAGGCCGTAGAGTACCCGGTGGTTGCCAGGAAAGCAGGCATTGAGGGCACGGTCGTCATTCAGGTGGTGGTCAATTCGGAGGGCGTCCCGGTGGACCCGGTGGTGCTTCGATCGGTGAACAAAATCGTCGATAAGGCCGCCATCGACGCATTGATTCAGCAGCGGTTCACACCCGGGAAACAGCGCGGACGACCGGTACCCGTCAAGCTCAGTGTGCCCGTACAGTTTCGACTGTTATAGACTCGGCGTCACAGACCTCGGCGAAGCCCCCGGGGAGGATCATTCGGGCGGCTTTGGGCGGGGAGGGGCACCGGCGATGATGCATCTCGGCGGTACAGTATTTTTAAGTAATTCGAGTGCCTCGAACAGGGTGCCGCACGTACCCACCTGCCACATGTGACAACCCGCGAGAATTGCGCTTCGCGAGGGGCTGCATGAGGAGGCTGCCGTAAACGCATGTTCAAATACGACGCCTTCTTGAGCCCTTGAGCCAACCGGTTCAGCGCCGGTGTTTAGATTGCGCGATCACCATATGGTTAGGCATGCAGCCACGATTGGTCGTCGGTTATGATGAAGAGAATGTTCGGCTAATCGGATTCGACAAGGGGCACAGCCGACGACGGCAAGCACCGACAGAAGGACCGGGAATCGACTAAAAGCAGACAGGGGATTGCACGTGGCTGCTTGCTATGACATTCGTAAGCCCTGCCACTGGAGGGCGCTTTTGCAGGGCTTCTTTGTGCAGATCATCAGTCACTCACGCTCCAATGCGTCCCGCTCTCTCCCGAGGTCACGATTGAGAGCATCGTCCGTGGCAAACTTCTCCGGATACCGGGCACGCAGCTTGGCGATGTTGCGGCGCTGCACCTCTTCCTGCGAGACGCCCAGCCGGTCGCGCATCACCGCCATGTACCATTCCAGATCTCCCAACTCCTCGACAGCATTGACACGATCGAACGTCTGTCCGTCGAAGGTTGAGGCACAGATTGCCTCAAGAAACTCGGCCGCCTCGGTGAAAATGCCGAGGGCACTGTGGATCATGTCGGGCGACGGGAAGCGGGAGTCGGAAGCGTTGTCTCCGGTATGTATCTCGGTATGAGCTGTTTGCTCGGCAGATGCCGCTTCCTCCATAGAAGCGCCATAAAAAATAGAACGCTTGTAGGCGTCCACCTCGGCACCCAGCGCAACGGCCCTCGAAAGCACGTCCTGTAGAGCCGACGGGGTGGGGGCCGGTCCTCCCGGCTTGTTCTGTAGATTGAACCGGAGTGACAAGGTGCGCAGCACGTCGGCTTCGTATTCCGGATAGGGCATGGGGATAATAGTTGTTGGAGTCGACTGGATGCACGCCAATCTAGGGTCACCGGTAAGGCCGGGCAAGATAAGGGCAGCCCACCGTGTCGCGCTGTGACGGCGGTTGTAAGTTGAAAACAGCCAAGCATCTTTTCATTTCTCTCCAAAAAACCATGAAGGATCTTCGCTTCATCACCCGCATCAATATCCACGCGCGTCTTTGAATAGCCATTCGTACCGTCCTGGGCCTGACGCTTCTTGGCGGTCTCCGTCCGGCATCTGCACAAGAACTGGTCGTTGACACCCGGGAGGAATCCGAGCCGATCTCGCCCTTCATCTACGGTCAGGTCATCGAGCATCTGGGACGGTGCATCTATGGTGGAATATGGGCGGAGATGCTGGAAGACCGGAAATTTTTCTATCCGGTTACCGGTGATAGCCCGGCCTGGCAGCTCTATGAGCCGGGAGAGGCGTCGTGGGAGGGCGAAGGACACCCGTATGAACTCCTGATGCGCTCCCCGTGGATGATTATCGGCGACAAGTCTGCAGTGACGATGGATACGAGTGACGTCTACGTCGGAAAAAACACACCACAAATCGCGTTGGCTGGGGATGGATCGCGATCCGGACTCTTCCAGAATCGGCTCGACCTGGAGCGTGGAAGAAGGTACTACGCCCGGATCGTCCTGTCAGTCAGTCCGGATGCGGTCCCGATAGAGGTAAGCCTCGTTTGGGGCTCGGGCGCATCCGATCGACAGACTCGATCAATAGAAATCACAGGATCAACGTACCAAACCTACCACCTTGTCTTCGAGTCCGGAGGAGATACCGATTGCGGCAAATTGGAGGTTGCGGGCCGGATCGCCTCAGGGAATTGCACCTGAGGACCGGAAAGTGCATTTTACGGGCCAAGGGCGCGACTCGTAACGAACCATACAGGTGGACAGCATGTCGAGATCCTTCAACCGGCGTGATTTTCTAAAATCATCCGCACTCGCCGCGGGAGCGGGATTTACCAGTCACGAAGAGGCTGCTTTGGCCCACAGGGAGTCAGGCAAGGCCAAAACAGCTCCCGGTCCAGTACGGGATCCGTTTCCAAAAGGCAACATCAAGGGTTTGGAAGTCTCGCGCGTGATATGTGGCGGCAACCTGATCAGTGGATTTGCGCATTCCCGCGATCTGATCTACGTGTCGTCGCTGCTGAAGCAGTATTTCACGGACGAGAAGGTATTCGAAACGCTGGCGCGTTGTGAAGACCGAGGCATCAACACGGCCATCCTCAGGCTGGATCAGCACACCCTTCGGATCATCAACAACTACTGGAAGAACGAAGGAGGCAAGATGCAGTGGATCTGCCAGTGCAAGATTCAGACGATGGATATTGTATCCGGGATCCAGCCGGCAATCGATAATGGTGCCCATGCCTGCTATATCCATGGAGGCGTGGCGGATCAGATGGTGGCGAATGGCCGGATGGACGTGCTTGCGAAAGCGGTCGAATACATCAAAGACCAGGGTTTACCGGCCGGCATTGCCGGACATATGGTGGAGGTACCCAAAGCGGTCTTGGAGGCCGGTCTGGACGTTGACTTCTTCATGAAGACCCTGAACGCGAAGAACTACTGGTCTGCCGGACACGAACCCCGGCACGACAGCGTGTGGTCGGAGACTCCGGAGGAGACCGCCGAAGTGATGGCAAAGGCCGAGAAGCCTTGGATTGCCTACAAGGTGCTGGGCGCCGGTGCCATCCACCCGAGAGAGGGATTCAGGTACGCCTATGAAAAGGGTGCGGATTTCCTCTGTGTCGGCATGTTCGACTTTCAGATCGACGAGGATGCCGAAATCGCAAAAAAGATGCTCGAGGAAGGGATTGATCGGGAGCGGCCCTGGAGAGCGTGAGAGCGTTCAAGGTTCAACCGCTGCCGTTCCAGCGAGGGCCGGGATTCAATGTTCAGCGTGAAATTCATGGTGCAAGGAGTGCAAAGCGATGACAACGCTAAGGACGACTCACCCTGCCGGCAGCCTGGAGGGATGGCAACACCATCGGCAAGTCTCATTTGGTGAACATTGAATCTTGAAAGCTTTCGCGTCAGCGAACCACCCTCCAGTCCGAATACTCCGTCTCAGCGGGATCGGCCAGCATCGGTTGCAGGCCTTCAAAAAGCTTTTGGTAGACCGCAAGCGCCTTGTCGCCTTCTTCCGATGCCTCGCCGGGCACCGGCCAGTACAGATCGCGGGCTGAGGCGGGATCGAAAGCCCACACCTCGATATACTTGCCCTTCATCTCGCCACGATCACCTTTGAAGTAAAGGTGCCACATATTCCCGGATCGTGCGAAGGGATTCATCCGCTGCGTGACGTAGTGCTCGAACCGCTCCCCGGAGCCGGGTTTCACGTTTACGTGATGGATTCCGAGAAGCTTCACGATCGGCATGGCGGTAAACTCTCCTTCGTCCGATCCAAGTAGCACGAAGTCACCGACAAAAGCGACCTCGCCGATCACCTGGTCACTCCAAACGCCGCCATGCTCCTCGTGCCAGAGGTCCATGACCGTCTCCCATTTCGGGTGCGGTCCGGCCTCGGTCGGAAAGAGGTCGTTTCGTGCATCGAGCGACTCAAAATTCCAGAACTCAAGGTATTCATGTTCTCTCGCTCCGCGGTCGCCCTTCAAAAACAGCAAGTCTATTCCGTCGAGTTCTTCGGCGAAAAAGCCGGCAAGAAGATGTGCGTAGACTTCTTCTGCTTCGTCATGAAATTCCGGATCAATGCTGTGGTAGCGCAGCGAAATGACGGGACCCAACTGGGTACCCGCTTCGCTGCTTTCTGCGGCAGGTCGTCCGATCTGAGAAAAAACCGGCAGTGCGAGGGTAGCCTGCAGGATAAATGCCGACAGCAGACAGGTGATACTGTTGGATAGCGGTGCCATGGTGTCCTCCCGAATTGGTCCAAGAGTCCAGCTGAATACTTACAATTACGAAAGTTGCGGATCGCGGTCAAGTTGAATCCGACAACCGTTTCCGACCGCGGGTGCGTAATTCTCAGGCGTGTTCCGGCAACGTTTCGACGTGTATCGTTTGCGTCGGGAAGGCAAAGGACAGCCCTTCCTCGGCGAAGCGGCGATAGATCTGGAGATTGATCGCCTGCTGGATGTCCATGTACAGCGCGTAATCGGGGCTCAAGACGTAATAAACGGTCTCGAAATCGAGCGATGACGCCCCAAATTCCTTGAAGTGCGCACGATCGAACCGGATCTGGTCCTGTACCTCAACCGCCTCACGCAAAACGGTCGGAACCATCTCGACCTTCTCGGCCGGCGTGTCGTACTCGATTCCCACACTGAAGACCACCCGCCGCTCGTACATCCGCTTGAAGTTGCGGATCCGGCTCGACAGCAAATCGGAATTCGAGAACACAAGTTGCTCACCGGAAAGGCTGCGCAAGCGTGTCGTTTTGATACCGATATGCTCCACCGAGCCGAGATTATCGCCTACGATGAGAAAATCGCCGAAGACGAACGGTTTGTCTACGACGATCGAAACATAAGCGAGCACGTCTTGCAATATGTTTTGAACGGCGAGGGCGATCGCGATACCCCCGATGCCGAGACCGGCGACCAGCGAGGTGATATCGATTCCGAAATTGTCGAGACCGAGCAGCAGGAGAATCGACCAAAGTAGAAAGCGTGCACCAAGCGCCAGAGCCTTGAAGGCCGTCACCCGCGCGGCATCCTCCTCCATCATGCGTTTTGTATAGTCGCGCAGATACCACGTAATCAAATGGGAGGCCCACTGTCCGACCTGAAGGAGAAATCCGACAAAGATGATGTGGCCACCGACGGTTTCGACCCATTCCGGCAGCGCGACAACCAACAGTGCGACAAGTGCTCCGATAAGGATCAGAAAATACCCCTTCGTCTCCCCGAGAATGGACGCGATGACGTCGTCAACGGTGTTGACGGTCCGTTTGGCAATACGCTTGAAGTGCTTTACAATTACTCTGCGGATGAGGAAGAAAAACAGGGTGAAAAGCAACCACAATCCAACAAAGATGAGCCATTCCTGAAGCGTGGTGTCCAGAAATGTGCGCTCGAGAAAGGGTAGCGTTACGATGTCTTGCATGAGTCGTCTGGTTCCTCAAAAGGTGAGCAGATATCCGGACCGAATCCGCGGTTCATGTTCGAAGGTCAAAACTACGAACTTGGCGGGCCATCCCCCGCCTTAATTCCGTTATTGCATAGAGGTCGTTGCGTAAAAATACCTTTGGCGTCATGTCCGTAGGCTACGACAAAAAACATCCTGTATTCGTAGTCGGTGGTCCTGGTCAATCGTACCGGAGCACATGGCCGAAACATGTGCGGAGGGGAGTTGCTACCGAAATGGTGATGTGCAGTATACTGCCACGTCCACTGTATCCACCGGTGTATTTCTCCAGAGAAATGATCTTCCCGATACGTTCCGCCGCTGCTTGTGTCGTTATGCTCATGCTGTCCGGTCAGCTATTATCTCAAGACTGGCAAAATCCCCTGATGATTGGCCGGGGCAAAGAGAAGGCGCGGGCCACGACATATGCTTATCCGACGGAAGAACTGGCGCGGGACGGAGATCGGGAGAAATCCCCCTGGTACCGCTCGCTGAACGGGATCTGGGAGTTCAACTATTCCCCGTCGCCTGACGAAGCAGCGACCGCCTTCGTCGGTGCAGAAGGGGACGCGCTGACATGGACCCCCATCCAGGTGCCCGGAAACTGGGAACTGCAGGGCCACGGAACACCCATCTATACGAATGTGCCGTATCCGTTCGATCCGGTGAATCCCCCCTTCGTTCCCGAATCGGATCCTGAGTACGATGTCCACCGGCACAATCCCGTTGGTACGTACCGGAGGGTGTTCGACGTACCACAGGAATGGGCGGACAAAAGAATCGTCCTTCATTTCGGAGGCGTGAGTTCCTCTTTCTATGTATGGGTAAACGGTATCGAGGCGGGCTACAGCCAGGGAAGCCGGTTGCCGGCGGAATTTGACGTAACCGACCTGGTTGAGACCGGCGAAAATCAACTGGTTGTCCGGGCCTACCGATGGTCGGACGGTAGCTATCTGGAAGACCAGGACCACTGGAGGTTGAGTGGCATCCACCGTGAGGTGTATCTGATGGCGACGCCGAAGATCTATCTCGACGATATCTATGTACAGACCGATCTCGATGCCCGCTTTGAGGACGCTTCGATGCGGGTCACACCCCGGCTCGTCACGAGGGACCCCTTTGCCGTCAGTGGCTGGACTATCTCCGCACAACTCTACAATGAGTTGGGCGCGCCGGTCTGGACCGAGGCGCCCCGGATGTCGGTGGACGAAATTACACGTCCGGCGCGTGGCATGATGGGCGGACCACAACGGGGAGACCCGAATTTGCCGCATATCGAGGCGAAGGTCGATAATCCATTGAAATGGACCGCCGAAACGCCGAATCTGTATCGGCTGGTGGTCAGTCTGCGCGACGATGAGAACAAACTGATCGACACACGCGGTGTCAACGTGGGTTTTCGTGAGCTGTCGTTTGGGCGCGACGGATTCAAGGTCAACGGACGGGAAGTCATTCTCTACGGCGCCAATCGCCACGATCACGATCCGGAGACCGGCAAAACGGTGAGCTACGAGCGAATGGAGCGGGACGTGCTCCTCATGAAGCGCTTCAACCTGAATGCGGTGCGGACCTCTCACTATCCCAACGATCCGCGGTTTCTCGATCTGTGTGACAAGTACGGGCTATATGTGATTGACGAGACGAATCTCGAGACGCACCAGCTCGGGTCATGGCTTTCCGGGATGGGGGAGTGGGGGCCGGCCTTCCTGGATCGGGCCGTGCGAATGGTGGAAAGGGATAAAAACCATCCGAGTATCATCATGTGGTCGCTGGGGAATGAATCCGGAGACGGGCCGAACCACGAGGCGATGGCGGCCTGGATCAACCGATATGATCCGAGCCGGCCTGTGCACAGTGAGGGTGCCTACGTCGAAAAAGGGGCAGCAGGCGTAGACGATACTCCTTACGTCGGCGTGCGCAGCCGGATGTACACGAAGCTTGAAGACATGGTGGCGCTGGCCAACGATGACGATTCGCGTCCGGTGATGTACTGCGAATACGCCCACTCCATGGGTAACTCGACGGGCCACCTTTACAAATTCGCCCGGGCCTTCCGCGAGCATCCCCGGTTCATCGGGGGCTTCATCTGGGACTGGGTAGACCAGGGATTGTACCGCACGGCGGAGAACGGCACGAAATATATCGTCTATGGAGGTGACTTCGGTGAGCGGCGAACGGACGCCGATTTTTGCATGAACGGGTTGTTGTTCGCCGACCAGACGCCCAAACCGGGACTATGGGAGGCGAAAAAGGTCTTTCAACCGATCGAGGTGACCTCGGGGAATCCTGCCTCCGGGACCTTTATCGTCACCAATCGCCACTCGTTTACACCACTCGATGTGTACGAACTCAGGTGGAAGAGGCTGGAAGATGGAGACGTTGCAGAAGAGGGGCGGTTTGATTTCCCCGCGGTGCTGCCGGGTCAACAGACGGAGATTGAGTTGGAATTCGATCGGGGTACGCCCGGCACGGAGCAGATCGTCGAAATCGGCTTCTTCCTGAACCGCGAGTTGATGTGGGCGCCGGCCGGACACGAAGTCGCGTGGGAGCAGTTTATTCTCCCGGGAGAACGACCGGGCTGGACGGTGCCAGAAGCACGAGGAGAAATCACGGTAGGTGAGGATAAAGGGGAAATCGTCGTTGAGGGGCAACTCCGAAATCGGGAATCCGGATTCCGAATGGTCTTCGATGAGGCTAACGGCTTTCTGAAATCATATCGCGTGAATGACAACGACCTGCTGATTGAAAATCTGGAACCCAACTTCTGGCGGGCGCCGACGGACAATGACGAAGCCTGGCTGATGCCGATAAAACTCGGCGTCTGGAAGGACGCAGTTGCAGAAGGCACGGCACGAATAGAAGTGGTGGAGAATTCGGGCGAAGTGGTGAGGTTGGAGTCCGTCCATGAACTGCTGGACGGAAATGCCACCGTGACTATGGTGTACGCCGTCTATTCCGACGGAACGGTTGATGTTACGGCTACCTACGAAGCGCAGGCTGAAGTGTCCGAATTGCCGAGATTCGGCATGCACTGGGTAGTGCCCGAGGAGCTCGAGAATGTTGCTTACTACGGAAAGGGACCGCACGAATCGTACGTCGATCGAAGGCTTGGTGCACGGCTCGGCATCTACGAAACCACGGTTGACGCATTCGGCACGCCGTATCCGCGTCCGCAGGAGCACGGCAACCGCATGGGGGTCCGATGGGTGGAGCTGACGGATGCTTCCGGCGCAGGTCTTCGGGTCGAGGGCAAGGACCTCAATTTCAGCGTGTGGCCGTACTCGTTGGACGACCTGGAAACCGCCACGCACACGATCGAATTACCCGACCGGCCGTTTACGACGATAAATGTGGATTACGGTCAGATGGGCGTCGGCGGTGACGATACCTGGTCGCCCAAATCGCGACCGCATCCGGAGCACCGGCTGACGGACGGCAGGTATCACTATCGATTCAGAATCAGACCGCGTTAAACGATAGATAAGCTTTCACCATTTCATATGAGGTACTATTGGCCGAAGGCAGCACTGCTTTCATCGGCGGTTTTTTTCATGGCCTCCTGCGGTCGCGTACTCGATCCGGAACCGACCGGTCTCGAAGTTCTTCCGCGTGAATCGAAGATTCCGGCCGACGCTACCAGAGTCACGCCTGAAGCCGATGATCATCCGCCCGTTTTGCATTTTGAGGGATGGGAGGATCCCGTGCCCATGCCCGGTCCGGTAAATACCGCAGGGGCGGAAGATTCTCCTTTCGTCACACCGGACGGCCAAGAGTTCTATTTCTTCTTTACACCGGACGTGCGCATACCCGCGGAGGGGCAACTCGACGATGGTGTTACCGGGATATATCGGTCAAAGCGTATGGCCGGAACGTGGTCTGAACCTCAAAGGATCATTTTGAATGATGATGTTTCGCTGGACGGTTGCCAGTTCATCCGGGAAGACACGATGTGGTTCTGTTCGGTCCGGACCGGGGGATTTCGGGAAATCGATTTTTACACGGCAAAACGGATAGATGGCCAATGGACGGAATGGCGAAATGCAGGAGAGCGACTGAATGTAGAAATAGGGATCGGCGAGATGCACCTGTCGGCCGACGGTTCTTCGCTCTACTTCCATGCCGACAAACCGGAGGGTAAGGGCGGCTTGGATATCTGGCTATCCAGGTTTGTTGAGGGTGAGTGGCAAGACCCTCAGCCCGTGACTCCGGTCAACTCGTTCGCGGACGAAGGGTGGCCGTTTCTGACACAGGACGGCCGCGGGCTCTGGTTCACCCGCACCTGGGAAGGAACGCCGGCCATTTTTCGCTCCATTAACAACGGTGTCGACTGGCAAGAGCCGGAGTTGATCGTGTCCAGTTTTGCCGGTGAACCGTCACTGGACATTGCCGAGAATCTCTACTTCACGCATCATTTCTATCGCAACGGTGAAATGATAGAGGCGGACATCTACGTGGCTTATAGGAACAGGTAGGTGCTGATCGCCTCGCTCCGGACATGTTCGGCGCCCTTCGCTTTGGTTCGGGCAATCGGACATGTTCGGCGCCCTTCGCTTTGGTTCGGGCATTCGGACGATTCGGCGCCCTTCGCTTTGGTTCGGGCATTTGGACGATTCGGCGCCCTTCGCTTTGGTTCGGGCATTCGGACGATTCGGCGCCCTTCGCTTCGGTTCGGGCATTCGGAAGATTCGGCGCCCTTCGCTTCGCTACGGGCATCCGGAAAAGCGTGCATCGACTTATTCCCGCATTCGGGGATGCGCGTTTTGGAATGTCGTTATGAGTTATGAATTGAACTGCCGTCTGCGCGCACTACCTTTCGCCAAACAGGCACACCAAACCACCTGCAACCGATTTCGTACCGATGCGCCTTCTTGTCCTTTTGTTGCTGCTATCCGTTTCCGCGGTGGCCCAAAACGGCGTTCCCCGTGTAGAGCACGTCCGGGGGCGACCCGTAGCGATCGGTCAGTGGGAAGTCGTCGATCTGACCTTCGAGGCCCATAATCTTCCAGTCGTTCCGTTTCGGTCTATTCTCCAGGCGCGGGTGACGGCGCCCGACGGTCGGGAATTCTTGCTTCCCGGCTTCTTCGATGGTGAATCTTCCTATATCATCCGGTTTTCCGGCGACATGCCGGGAGACTGGAAGTGGATCACGAGATCTGAGTTGCCTGCATTGGCCGGACTCACTGGCCGGTTCGAGGTGGCGGCGATGACCAGACAGGGCCGCCACGGTGCGCTGGTGACATCGGGTACCCATCTCCAGGCGTTCGAATACGAAGACGGTACGCCTGCCCCGGTACTGGCGGCGGAAATCGACTGGATTTTTGCGCTGGATCTGCAGAACGAAAACGGTGAAGTGCCGAAGACCGAGCGATTACTAGACCATGTAGCGGATGCGGGGATTAACCAGGTCGTTTTTAACGTCTACGCACACGACGTAAGCTGGGAAAAGGATCGGGATTTGCCGCCCAGATACGATTACGGATCTCCGGCGGTCTGGCCCTACGGAGGAAGCAACGACGAGCCGGACTATTCGACCCTTAACACGGCGTTTTTTGACCACATCGACCGGGTCGTCATGGCCATGCACGAGCGGGAAATTACCGCCCACATGATGATTTATGTATGGAACAAGCTGGTCAACTGGCCCACCATGCGCAGCACGGCCGATAATATGTACTTCGACTATGTGGTGTCGCGGTACCAGGCTTTCCCGAATCTGGTATGGGATATCTCCAAAGAGGCCTTGGGTTACGGTCACGACGACATCACGTACATCGATGACCGGATCGAGCGGCTTCGCAAGCTGGACGGATACGGCCGGCTGGTCTCGGTGCATGACTACCACTATTGTAGCAGCCGACCGGGCAAGGTCGACTTTATCACCATCCAGACCTGGACGAACCGGCTATATGACCGAATGCGTGAAGTCCGCGAACGGCACGCCGACAAGCCGATCCTGAACATCGAACATGGCGGCTACGAGGCGGGTCCCTACCACGTGTTCAACGGTGACTATCTGGACCCGCTGGTTTGTCTGGAGCGCAACTACGTCATCCACTTCGCCGGTGCGTATTCTACCTACTATTGGCAGGATATGGCCTGGAACGTCATCGTCGATGACATCGAGAACTTACCCGAGGAAGACCGGCCGAAACTCGCTTGGTACGGGCATCTGGCGAATTTCCTGAGGCGCTATGGACTGGACCGAATGTCTCCTGCTTCGGACCTTGGATCCAGCGGTTATGCACTCGTGAACGACGACGAAACGCGGTTTATCTACTGGAAACCGTCCGAAAACGAGCGTTTTGCCGTGACGCTTCCGGAGCATGCGCGTCTGGTGAACGTGACATGGTTCCATCCGCTGACAGGGGAGTACATCGATAAAGGTGTGGTGGAGCTGAACGCTTGGCACAGCATGCCGCCGCCTTGGGCCAACGTGCCCTGTGCGCTGGTGCTGGAGGTGGAGTAGGGGGCTACGACAACAAATACGCAATCACGTCCCGGGCGTGATAGGTCGACTTGCCGGGTTTCAGAAACCGCCCGACGTCCGTAAGTCCGTCACCCGCCGTCACGATCGCGGGTTCGGTATAGCCGTCCTTTCGAGTCTGCGGATACCCTGCCGTGGCCACCAGGTTGTTGCAGAGACACATCCGGCCTTCGGTTTCATCCGGTTTCCCCCGCTTTATCTTGTAGGTCATCTCAGGCTCCGCAGGACACCGAAAGCCGATTTCACCGTCCGCGCGCTTGTATGCTTTGCGCAGAATGCCGATGTCACAAAGACGTTTGCGTCCTTCGTAGACATCCGCTTCGGACAGGGTACCCGGAACCTCGGCTACTTTGAACGGAAAGCCGGTCGGCGATACCCTGGGATCGGTGCGCACCCGCAACGACCCGTTCTGCACCTTCTCCAGCACCCGGCGGCGGAGCTCGGGATCCATGCCGGATTCCTCACATGTCGCAAAGGCCGTACCGACCTGCACACCCGCAGCCCCTGCAGCCATCGCTTCCCTGATTTTTTCGGGCGTATCGTAGCCGCCGGCCAGCCAGAAAGGCCGCTCGAGGCGCTTGATCTTCTCCAGATCTACCACATCCTTCTCGCCGTAAATCGGCTCGCCCTGTTCGTCGAGTTTGACCATTCCCCGCGGGGGCGCATTGTGCCCGCCTGCAACCGGCGTTTCGATCACAAAGCCGTCCACTTTCCCCTTGGTATAACCGACGAGCATCTCCGCCAGTACGAACGAAGAGATGATCGGCAGAAATCGCGGACGCTCGATGGGGCCGACCGCCTCCTTGATGCCCGGAAAAACATTCTCCGGATCAAAGTAGATGCGTATATCATCGTCCCGATCGCCCCACTGGACGTCGAGCCGGTAGGACGCTTCTTCGTGTTCGACCAGTTGGTCGATAGCTCCCGGCACCTGGATTGGTAGCCCGGCTCCGATGATCACGTAGCTGACCCCGGCCAGCATCGCTCCGTAGAGCGAAGTAAGAATCGGCATCTGGATCTTCTCGAGGAGGTTGATACCGACCGGCCGGTCGTGGCCTTCTTTTGCGAGAAAAACCTCGACGAAATTGGCAACAACCGTCAATTCCTGGACGGACTTCGCCGGGTTCTGCGTCCACATCTTGGGACGCTTGTACGTCTGGTTCTTTTTCGGCTTTTCGACGAAATACGTATCGAGAATACGCCGAATGGGCTCATTCAAGGGGAAATGATCCATCGCGCGACGCATATGCCCGCCCGGGTCACCGTCCATCAACCGTGCAATCAACACATTGGCCAGTCCCGTCCCGGAAACAACACCGAGTTGTCCCAGCCGGGATACCGTTTTTGCCAATTTCCAGTCGGAGATGGCGACTCCCATACCCCCCTGGATAATTTTGGGCAAATCCATATCTCTTCGTCTGGCCTCATGTTAGGGCGGTGAAAGATGCCGATACCGCCATCCTTCATCGCAATGGTCCTCACCGGAATCGCTCAGCCACGACGGGCGCATTGCACTGTCAAAGCGATCGCAAAGATACACAACATCTCGTGTGTTGTTTATTGGCGATGGTTGACCCTGCCGTCCGGGAGATGATTCATCCCGGCGCTGAATCCGCTTCCGGAGGTTGTTACACAAATTGGCGCTGCAGCAAACCGAACGTACATCTAGGCTTCGTAGTTTCATGCCGGCACATTCTACAGACCACCAATCCGCACTTCCGTGAGTGAATCAATGGAGAAGAATAACGAAACGGTCTTTGCTCCAACGCTGGGCGACTATTCGGTCAAGGTAACCGGCGCAATTCTTGAGGAGACGGAACGGCGGCTGGTGGAGCGCCTCTGGGAGCGCGATCATACCATCTGGCAGCCCGATCCGACCGAAATCTCCAATCGGCTTGGATGGCTGGATATCGCCGAGCGGATGATACCCGAGATTCCCGCCATCGATTCCTTCGTGCAAGGTGTAGTGGACGACGGCTTCACAAATGTGCTGTTGCTCGGGATGGGCGGATCCAGTCTGGCGCCGGAGGTTTTCCAGAAGGTGTTCGGGAAGGCCGACGGATATCCGGATCTGGACATGCTGGACAGCACCGATCCGGAGGCCGTGCGTGCACTGACGGAATCCCTCGATCCGGAAACGACCCTTTATGTCGTCTCCTCTAAATCCGGTGGAACGGTAGAAACGTTGTCCTTTTTCAAGCACTTCTACCGGCATACGGTCCGAGCGCTGGGAGAGGAGAAGGCAGGTGCGCATTTTGTTGCCGTTACCGATCCCGGCAGCATGCTCGGACGCATCGCGCGCGAATTTAATTTCCGAGCAGTATTCGAGAATGACCCCGATATCGGTGGGCGTTTCTCCGCGTTGTCGCACTTCGGTTTGATACCCGCCGGCCTCCTTGGTGTCGATCTCGAGCGCCTACTAAACGGTGCAGTTCAAATGGCCGAAAAATGCAGGCTCCCGCTGGGTGAGAATCCCGGCGCATTGCTTGGCATTTCGATGGCGGCGCCGGCAGAGGAGGGGAGAGACAAGGTGACGGTGCAGGTTTCTCCGGCGCTCGGAAGTCTGGGCGACTGGATCGAGCAGCTTATCGCCGAAAGCTCCGGCAAGAATGGAACGGGTATTCTTCCTGTGGTCTCGGAAGCGCCGGCAGAAAGCTACAGTGCGGACCGGTTTTTCGTGCAGGTCCTGCTGGGAAAGGATGATTCGCTGTCGAAAGAGCAATTGGTCCACGCCGGCCATCCGGTCGTGCAACTGCGAATGCGGGACGCCTATGAACTCGGTGCCCAGTTTATTCTTTGGGAGATTGCCACGGCCCTCGCATGCGCCCGGCTAGGCATCAATGCCTTCGATCAGCCCAACGTCGAGTCGGCCAAAGTCGTAGCGCGGGAGATGATGAATGCCTACCGGGAAAAAGGCAGACTGCCTGCGTCTGATCCGGCACCCGCTTCCGCCGACACGATCCGGCGTTTTCTGTCGGCTGCCGAACCGGGGGACTATGTGGGCCTACTGGCATATTTGACACCCGATGAGGAGACGGCGACATCACTGGCGGCGTTGAGAATGCAGGTTCGCGAACTGACCGGTCTGGCCACCGTCAGCGGTTTCGGTCCCCGCTATCTGCACAGCTCCGGTCAGTTGCACAAAGGGGATCGTGGGAACGGCTATTTCATCGTATTGACGACGGATCGTGCGGGAGACATTCCGATACCGGATGAACCGGACACCGATGAGGCGAGCTTGTCGTTCGGCGTGCTGATCTCCGCCCAGGCGCTTGGGGACATGAAGGCGCTGCGCGACGAAAACCGGCCCGTGCTGCATTTGCACCTGGGGGTGAATGGTCAATCCGAAATATCCGCCCTTGCCGAGACGTTGGCTTGAGAACGGCTCTGCGAATTCTATGTCCCTGCGTGATGCAATGCTCCTCGCCGAAGTGCAGGGCACGCGGAGAGGGGATTGTGCAGAGGGTACAATCGATCCTCACGTTCGGGTGCACGTACATTTTCTCGTTCACGCGTCGCATTCCTTTGGCAGAGGCGCCGTGTATGCGGAGAAAACGCCTCGCAATCACCTGAAAACTGATGCAAAAAATTCAACTCGGCCGTACCGGCCTGACCGTTTCCCGGGCAGCGCTCGGAACGATGACTTTCGGCGACCAGACCGACCGCAAGACCGCGTTCCGGATGATGGATTTTTGTCTGGAGCACGGCATCAATTTTTTCGACACGGCTAACGTCTATAACGACGGACAATCTGAAAAAATAATCGGGGAATGGCTGCCGGGTATGCGGGATAAGGTGGTGCTGGCATCGAAAGTCGGGATCAGGGCAGGCGACGGTCCGGATGAACGGGGACTCTCGCGTGCGGCGATCAGAAAAGGGATCGAAGGCAGCCTGAACAGACTCGGCGTCGATTATCTGGATG
>CAZIIP010000009.1:1534-25453 GCA_964539455.1 uncultured Rhodothermales bacterium | reverse complement strand
CAAATCCGGCACGGTCAACACGGCAATCTGATTGCTCGTGCTGTCTTCATGCGCTTTCAGGGTGCCCGCAAGCGCCGCCTCTCCCGCGGCGGACAGCAGATCGGCCGTATCCACTACGCGACCGGTGAGTGCCGGGACCGATCGCTGCGAAAGAGACACAGCCGACCCTGCAGCCAGCCCAATGCACACAATCAAGAACGTTCGCTTCATGTAGCCGCTCTTATGCATTTACCGTCTGTTCTTGCACGTTTACAACCGGTAGCCGGAGCCGACTTTCGCACTGCCGGCCGAACCGGTATCTATCCGCACCTTTCGGTCCGCGTAAACGGGCACTAGTCCTCGAGGTTGTTTCCCCTTGGGACAAATGATTGTATGCCGGTTATTTCGCGTCCCAGAATCAAACCGTGAATATCGAATGTGCCCTCGTAAGTGTTCACACTTTCCATATTGACGAGGTGGTGAATCACGCGATATTCTCCCGTAATTCCGTTGGCTCCCATCATATCTCGTGCCACGCGGGCGATATCCAGTGCCTTGCCGACGTTATGCCGTTTGGCAAGGGATATCATTGCGGGCGCACATCTGTCCGTATCCTTGAGCCGGCCAAGCCGCCAGGCGATCAACTGCATCCCGGTAATGTCGGTAAGCATGTTCGCCAGTTTCGTTTGTACCAGCTGCATGGAAGCAAGCGGATAGCCGAACTGTGATCTTTCTGCGACATATTGGCGCGCCCGTCGATAGCAATCTTCGGCAACGCCTACAGCCCCCCACGCGATGCCGTACCGGGCGCTATTCAGACAGGAGAACGGTCCCCCCAGTCCACGTACTTCCGGAAAGACATTCTCGTTGGGGACAAAGCAGTCCTCGAGCACGATTTCACCCGTCCAAGACGCACGTAGTGACAATTTGTTGTGGGTGACAGGTGCGGAAAAGCCTTCGGCATCTTTGTCAACAAGAAAGCCCAGAATTTTCCCGTTGTCCGGACCGGCGTTCCTGGCTTTTGCCCATACGACCGAGACGTCGGCGATGGGCGAATTCGTGATCCACATTTTCGCGCCATTCAGCACCCAACCACCGTCGGTTTTGGCGGCGGTGGTCGTCATGGATCCCGGATCAGAGCCGTGATCCGGCTCGGTGAGCCCGAAGCAACCGATCAGTTCACCCGTTGCGAGACCCGGCAGGTAGCGTTGCTTCTGCTCTTCGGTCCCGAATTCGGAGATAGGGTGCATGACCAGCGATCCCTGTACGGACGCAAACGACCGGTATCCCGAATCCACCCGCTCCAGTTCGCGGGTCATGAGACCGTACGCCGTGTAGCTTACACCGGCACCTCCGTAGGTCGGATCGATAAACGGCCCGAGCAGACCAAGCTCGCCCATCTCACGCGGTATTTCTTCATGAAACACTCCTTCCTGATTGCCCTCGAGGGCACGGGGTTCCAGTGAGGATAGTGCATATTCACGCACGGCCTCCATGATCATGCGCTCATCCTCACCGAGCATCGACTCGAACTGGAAAGCGTCGTCAATATTGAGTTTATTTACCGGCATATTCGGACAACATTTACTGAAAATCTCCAGGAAAATCGAGACCTACCCGTAGTTCCAGTTGACTCCGCGGCCATCTTCCGGATGCGGATAACGCCACGTAACCGCTCCCTGATCACAGGCGTAGAGGCATGTACCGCACTCGATGCAATCTTCAAACTGAAACTGCACATCACCACGGTCATCGATGGTAAAGCAGTTGGCGGGGCAAACATAGGTGGTGCACCGGTGAGGACACCGGGTATTGCAGATCCCGGTATCCACCTCGATATGCGCGGTTGCGTCGGATCTTCCCTGGTTTCGGTAACTCACCAACCCCAGGCGTTCCTCTATACTCAGCATGCTCACAGTGATTTCCACATTTTGCGTCCCAGCCGAATGAGTTTCCAGAATGATGAGTGTTTGCGGACCGCGCGCATTACCATTTTTCGTACTTTCGGGGTCGGTTTGCTTTTGATCGTGAAGAAATCACGTCCGACCTCACATATAATATTCGGAACGGTCGCGAACATGTCCTCCGTATGCAGGAGATCGACCGCTCCCTGGAAAGAACGCAGGTCTTTCATCACGTAGCTCTTTTCGAGCCGTTGACGGTACGCCCCGAGTTCCACGGCGGTATGTGAGCCGCGTCTCTTCGCCTCGACGGCGGTCTCGGCGGCCAGGATACCGGAACGCATGGCATAATCCATTCCCTGTATCGCCTTTCCGGAATTGAGCACCAGGTGAGCGGCTTCTCCGGCCACCATAACACCGTCCGCGTATATTTCCCTGGGTATTACGGCCATATCGCCCATCGTAACCACATGTGCGGAGTATTCTACGACCTCGCCACCCCTCAGCATATCGACTACCACAGGGTGCTCTTTGAACCGGTTGAGTATATCGTAGGGTGTAGCCCCGGACGCCTTTAGCGATTCCATGGCCAGGACCACGCCGATCGAGACGGACGATTTGTTCGTGTACAAAAAGCCTCCACCCTCCACACCGGCCGTAGCCTCACCGAGGAATTCATTCGTAAGGCCGCTGTGTTCCGTGAGTTGAAACCGGTCTTCCAGCGTCTTCTGATCCAGCCGGATAATTTCCTTTGCCGCCGTAGCCATCCCGTCCACCGGTACATACGCCTTTTGGAGTCCGATCTGCCGGGTCAGCAGATTGTTGACCCCTTCGGCGATGATCACGCAGTCGGAGGCAAAGGCTTCGTCGCCTGTCCGGATGCCTTTGACGGCGCCGGAATCGTCGACCAGGAGTTCATCGACGAGAACGTCGGTGGCAATGAAGGAGGAATCGGCTTTCGAGGAGGCGTCGATCGCTTCTTGTACTTTCTCCGCCAGCCAGGCGTCGAAGCGTGCGCGCAAGACAATCAGGCCCGCATACGGTTCGTCAGCGAAGTGATCGGATTTGAAATCAAGCGAAAAGGCAGAATCGCCGTCCATGAGTGTCAGACGGCGGTGCCGCACGTATCTCTCGTAGCTTTCGGTCTCTTTCCAGTACTCCGGAACCAGCGTTTCAAGATCGTTTCCCCAAAGCACGCCGCCTGAAACGTTCTTGGATCCGAAAAATGACCCACGTTCCAGCAGAAGAAATCTCATGTCGTTTTCGGCGAGCACCATTGCGGCGCTCAAACCGGCGATGCCGCCACCTACGACAATGCAATCAAAGCGTTCGCTCTCCATACGGGGTGCCTATGTAGACGATCGGTGCTTTTTTATTTCCGCAATAAGCAGCGGCAACACGGTATACAGATCGCCGGGAATCCCGTACGTCGCATATTTAAAAATCGGTGCCTCCGGGTCCTTGTTTACCGCAACGATGGTCTTGCTGTTGAGCATTCCGGCGACATGCTGAATAGCGCCCGAAATGCCGACGGCAAAATACAGCGTCGGCGATACGACCTTTCCGGTCTGACCGATCTGAGAGTCGGTGGGAAACAATCCGGTCTCGACCACTGCACGCGATGAGCCCACGGCACCTCCAAAGAGTCCGGCAAGCTCCTCGACGAGTGCTTTCCCCTGCTCATCCCTAACCCCACGTCCCGCCGCCACGATCACCTCGGCTTCCGACAAATCGACGGTACCTGATCCGGAGGATACAACTTCCCGCAGTATCGCCATACCGTCCGTCGGGATTTCAGGAAGACGGATCTCCCTGACAGTCGGAGAGCCGGGCTGCTCGACCACATCGTAGGCCCCGGCACGTATGGAAACGACCACGCGCGGACCTTTGGCCCGAACGGTTGCCTTGTATTTGGACGCCATGACCGGACGAACGGCCTCCGCGCCCTCAGGAACGAGATCGAATCGGCCCACATCCGAAAGAGCGGAAGCATCGATCCTCACCGCCAGGCTGCCGAGCACGTCCTTGACCGCCTCGGTCGACGACATGGCCACGAGTCTCGGACCCGTCTCCTCCACCGCAGCGGCCAGAGCGTTCAGCAGAAGGTGGTTCTGGTGGGTGTCCAGTCTGGAGTCCGGCATCAAGATCACCTCGTCGGGTCCACAAGCCGATACGGCTTCCACGTGGCGCTCGGCATCCGAGCCCGGCAAGAACGCACAAACGGTGAGGTCCTGTTCGCTCGCGATGGATTTGCAGCGAGAAAGTGCTTCCAGAGAGGATCGTTTCAGTTTGCCGTCGGATGACGCTACGAGTACAAGAATGTCGGCCATGTCTGCAATGTGGTTTCGGTTGTCTTCGCTTGAGCCTGCCGGTGTGCACAGGCTCAGATGAGGCTCGTTTGTCGGTCGATCAGCCTGCATGCCTCGGTCGCCATCTCTTCCGGCTCACCTTCGAGCATGGTAGCGAGCGCTCTTTCTTCAGGCTCGAGAAATGCGATCAGCTCGGTATTCGGCTCGTATCCGTCCCCATACCGCTCAGCAAGTCCAAGCGTCTCCAAGTCGATTTCTTCGATGGGCTTTCTTTTCGATTGCATAATCCCCTTGAGTGTAGGAATGCGTGGCTCATTCATGTCATTGGAGCAGGTTACGAGCGACGGTACCGGCAAGTCGATACGCTCTTGCCCCGAATCGCTTTGCCGGACCACATGTACTGCCGACCCGTCCGCCTCCGTTTCGAGGCCGACCGCATTCGATGCGTACGGCAGGTCCAGCAGTTCCGCAAGCATGCTTCCCGTGAGTCCTGCATCCGTATCCTGAGCCTGTTTTCCACACGCCACAAGATCGGCCGGGTGGCCTTTCAGGTATGTGGCGAGGATATCGGCATAGGCAAAGGAGTCTAGCCTTTTTTCCTCATCTGCTACCAACAACGTGCCGCTGTCGGCACCCATGGCAAGCGCTTTTCGAATGGTTTCTTTTGCAACTTCGCCGCCGACGCAGACAACGGAAACGTCGCCTCCGACGGCATCTCGCATCACCAGACATTCCTCCAGCGCAGAAGCGTCATATGCGTTGAGCACAAGGCGATCCGTATCCTGAGTCAGCTTGCCTGCTTCAATTCTGGAGGGTGCGCTCACGTCGGGCACTTGCTTGATACACACACAGAAATGCATGACTCGTATTCCGGTTTGTCGTGGCCCCGGCGAACCGGCCGGTAGCCGGAAAAATATATAAACTTAAGAATGCGACGCCTGACGTCAAACATGGCTTCGGGTCCGATCCGGACGGCCGGCTTCGCGCTATGACTCACTGATGCGAATCCTGTTTGACAATTCGTCCGTGTCGTCGTCTCGGATTTCCACCTTTCTGGTCCTGAGCAACTCGCCGCAGGATTCGATGGCTCTCACCAGCCCGTCGGCCGGTTTGCCTTCCTTGATGCCGGCGCGGATCTCTTCCACGACCCCGATCCATTCGTCCGTCTCGACCTTTCTGTTAATACCTTCATCGCCTATCACCTCGATATGGTGTTCGAACAGCGATACGAACAACAGAATGCCGGTACGGTCGCGCGTGTTGAACATATCTTCCTCCAGGAAGGCCCGCATCGCCCGGTCGTGTACCCTGTGATGCATATCCGAGGGACGCGTCAGAAGCCGTTTTACGGACGGAGCGGTCGCGATTCCTGCGCCCAGCACGCCTGCGGCGAGAGCGACAAGGCTTACTCCCCAGGCCGTAAACAACCAGGCCAGACCCCATCCGGTGTAGAACGAACCCAGCAGCAGGACAATGCCGGCAGCGAGAATGGCGCCCAGCAAAGCGCCCTTCCATACCGACTCGGGGTAGTCATCACTTTTGCCGACCACGTAGGGAACGATTTCACCGGAAGTGACACCCTCCGCACTCGCCACTGCTTCCTGGATTCTTTTCTGATCCGGCTCGGTAAGTATGGATTTCATAAAGCAACCATTGCGTTGGATTGGGGAACGGTTCTACTCGCCAGTCGATCCGTTTATCCGTTGCTCGAACTGTGCTACGCGCCGATTTGCTTCCTCATGAATGGGTGAGCCCGGCGCCGTAATGTCAACAACATGATGATACTGCTCAAGTGCTTCATCCGCTCTGCCGATCATGGTAAGCATGACCGCACGATTGAAGTTAGCCTGAGGGTGCGCAGGATCGTTTTCCAGTACAATGCCTATTTCTTCGATCGCTTTCATAGGGCTCTCCGAAGTGTTCAGATAGGCGACGGCCCGATCGGTTCGCACATCATTGTTCGACGGGTCGATTTCGAGTGCCCTCGTATAGGCCGCGATCGAAGCGCGTGCCGCCTCCTGCCGCAAGGGCCCCTCGGGCGCGCGCTCCATTTGGTCGAATAGCAGGTTGCCGAGCAGCGTCCACTCTTCGACACCCCCGACGATCTCGGCCAGTCGTTTCTGCACCTGCGCCGCCGGTTGGAAGGCACCGGCTTTGGCATAAACGGCAACGAGTTCACGGCGGGCCTCGATACGCTCCTGCTCACCAGCGGCATTGGCAATCCGGTTGCGCAGAGCGACCACTTCGTCTTCCGTCGCCGGATCCATTGAAACCGCTTCATCCGCCGGCCTTGAGGCGATTTCAGTTGTTCTTCCTCCGGTATTCTGCGACAGCACGGACACGAAAAACAATCCCACTACCGCCAGTACGGCCAACACAAGCGATAGCATGATGCGGCGGTTGACCTTCACCGGGTCCCCGGCATCCAGCGTCGGTACATCGCCCCTCGATATACTGCCGGGCGTGCCATCGGCCATCTCGGGACGGCCGTTTCGGACGCGCCCACGGGCTGCGTCCATCGGCTTGAGGCGGTTCCCGCACCAACTGCAAAAATTTGCATCCAACGGGGAGGGCTTTCCACACGACGGACAGTAGCGTACGCGTTGCTGCGACGTAGCGGCCGGCCCTTCGACCTTGGCCGGGGGCTTCTCCTGCACCGGAAACGTTTCGTCTCGTGCCTCCTGCTCGGCTTCACCCACCGATGTGCCACAAAGGTCACACTGAACGATTTCCGGCCGCAATCGGGCACCACAGCCTGGACAAGTCTTGCTTCCCATCAATCAAATCATTCGAGTCAATCCGGTGCTTACCGAGATTCGTTGATTGCCCGGGTCAGTTCCCTTGAAACCCGGAATGAAGGCACAAGACGCTCATCGACCCGAACTTGTTCGCCCGTACGTGGATTGCGTGCCATTCTGGCCGAACGCTTTGTCACACGAAAAGAGCCGAAGCCTCGTAATTCCACCGATTCGCCCGATTTCAGTGCCTCGACAATCGACACCATGAATCCGTCGACCACCGCTTCGGTTTCGAGTTTTGTCAGTCCGGTCGCTTCGGCGACGGTCGAGACGATATCTGCCTTTGTCACGGTATGAATCCAATTGATGGGTAGCCGGATACGCGTAAAAGATAACGCAATACGGGCGCAGTTGACGAATAATGCCTGATCGGCAAATCGTAATCTTCAGGGCTTCGAGGGGAGGACGGTCGCCGAACGACCGACTGCGCGGATGGCGGAAGTCACCGTTTTGCGGCCCGCATTGCCGATAGAATTGTCTACGCAGCCGCCTTTTCGTAAATTAGATAGCTACGCGGAGATCCATAAGCGGTACAAATCTGGCGTTGCAACCGCCTCGGACGACCGCCTTTCAACGGTATCATCCACCGTGTGTCTTACCAGAGATACGAACGCCAAGCGTCTAAGTCAAAAACTATGTCAGATACGGTCCACGTTCTTTTTGCTTCGTCCGAGGTCGTTCCGTTCGCTTCTTTCGGAAGTATGGGGCAGACCATCAGAGACCTTCCCGAGCAGTTGCAGGAGGCGGGTGGGTTTGAATCAAGGATCATGATGCCGAGGTATGGCCTCATAAGCGAGAGACGCAACCGCTTGCACGAGGTAATCAGGCTTTCCGGCTGCAAAATTGGTCTGGGCGAGGAGTCTGAGTCGCTCAAGGTCAAGGTGGCATCCATTCCGGGCATTCGCTTGCAGGTGTATTTCACCGATTGTAGCCGGTTGTTCAAAAGAAAGGGCATATACGAAAGCAAAAAGCTGGGCCTTTTTGACGACAACCTTGCACGTGCGGCCTTTTTCGCCCGCGCCGTTTTGACGACTACCAATAATCTGGGGTGGTCTCCGGACGTCATCCATGCCCATGGCTGGTTGGCCTCGCTGATCCCTACCGTCGCTCGAACTGAATTTGCCGAAAACGAACTCTTCGGTAACGTCCGGTGCGTATACAGCCCGGACGGTTTTTCTTCACCGGAGCGACTTACGGAGGAGCAGATCAAGGAGTGGGAATTCGCCTCCGATGCCGGACTCGTCGGCGTCGATTTGCCGGAGATTGCATGTCATACGGCGGACTCCGTCGTTTACGGTGCCGGCATGGATGCGCCGTGTGAATCCGCCGTGGAGCTCCCCGAGTCGACGGAGGCGATTACCGAAACGATGTCCGAGCTTTACACCGGCCTGGTCTCGTCCGACGGCGTGGCGGCCTGAGGATTCTACTTTCCGTGGCAACAAACCGGCAATTCGGGGCGTTTCTTATCTGTTTTACGAATGCAATTGCTCCGAGTACCTACTATGCACTGCGTGCCGCCTGATCCGTGTACCGAAACGATACAGACCGAAAGAACCGTTTCCCGGAAGAACCGGTTTGTGCGTGCAACGTGCGCCGTTGCGGTCTTGGCAATCCTGTCGCTTGCTGCTTGTGACGATCCGGGCAGTGTGGGTTCGGATCTCCTGGGCGATGAAAATGCGGAGCCCATTCGTGTCCGGTTGCTGCCGACTGACATTCAGTCGGAAACGATAGACAAGAGCACAGGTGCCGTCCGCGGCGAACTGGCCTTTTCCGGAATGGTCTCGACTTTTCTTGCCGGAGAAGTTCGTGACCCGATCCTCGGTTCACGGGAATCGGTGGGCTACGTGGACTTCCGCATCTCCGGCTTCCCGGAGGGATTTGCAGATGATTCCGTGAAGTTCGTCAGCTTGCAACTGGACATGCCGTATGTATACGGCGATACCACCGCCGAAAACGAAATGGCGCTCTACGAGGTCGCTGAAGCCTGGGATCCGACCGTTCTGGACGCTTCCGCACGTATTCCGACCGGTGAAGAAATAACGCGTATCACATACCGGCCCTCCGATACAATGATCGTCGTTTCGCTCCCTGCCGACTGGATCCGCAGAAAGAATGACGTGCTTGTGAGCAACAACTTTAACGGCGAATTTCACGGGTTTGAACTGCGCCCGGTAAATACGACTGCAGTGGTGGGCTTCTCCATGAGTACAAGTCTGATGATCGTCGGCAACGACGTCGATACGCTGGGCTACGCACCGGAACGACTGTTTACGCACCTTAGAGAATCTGAACCCATCGATCCACCCACCGGTTTGATTCCGATTATTGACGGATTCGGCCGTGCATTGACGATGGATTTTGATTTAACACTCGACGAATACGATACGGCAACATTGAGCAGGGTCTCCCTGCGCGTGCCCACGGAGAGGGATATGCTGAAACCGGATTCGCTTTCCGGTTTCGTGCGTCCGCCGCTTCAGCAGCTTCTACTCTACGCGATCGATCCGTCGGGAGAGCGAACGCTTTTAGGCAGTACGTTTCCCGACGATGAAGGCCGGTTCACTTTCGTTGGTGCAACGGCATCGACGGAGGAATCGGTGCTGGGACGCTTTCAGTCCGAACTGCTGGGAGCGTCGAATATCGACCACTTCCTCGTATCTCCACCGCCGACACTCATGTCCATTGCCCCGCTGTTGGTGCCGTATGTGGGTGCGGATAATGTGCCTGAGATCATCATGACACTCGTGCCGGCATGAACCGACGAAAGGAGCATATGTCCTTGAAGAGATGGAATCGCTTTGGCGACATTCGTAGAGCGGTTATGGCGCTCGTGGTACTCTGTGTCGGCTTGCCGCTATCGGCCCAGATAGACAACACCGACACAATTTACTCACGATTCGGCGTAGGCCGCCTCTACGGCTTCGGTTCGTCACAGTCGGAAGCAATGGGCGGCGCTTCGGCCGGAGTCGTTACGGTGAACTACCTCAATTTGACCAACCCTGCGGCCTGGGCCGATCAGGTTTACACACGTTTCTCCGCGGGATTCAGTTACTCCGCTCTACAGTCAAAGAACAGTATCGACAGCCTCAGCACTGTTGCAGGCGGGCTGCTGAATGTGCTTGATTTCGGCTTCCCCTTGTTGGAGCGAAAACTCGGCATGGTACTTTCGCTGCAGCCATATAGCCGGGTCGGCTACATCACGCGCTCGATCGGTGTTCTCGAGGAGCAGTTTGCCGAGCCGGAAACGGAATACCTGAGCGTGCTCGAGGGTGACGGCGGGTTGGAGCTGGCGCGGGCCGGTCTCGGTTGGCGGCTCAACCGCAACCTTGCCGTCGGTGCCAGTGTCGATTTTATATTCGGGATGATCGACTACAGCCGACTTACCCAACTGGCCAATGATTTCTTCTACCTCAACGAGGTCGGCACAACGACCAGCACCAGGATGTACGGATTGACGGGGACTCTTGGACTGGCATTCACCCTGCCCAATTTAAACGAACAGGGTGGGCGACTGTCCGTCGGTGGTGCCGTCACGCTGCCTGCCTCGCTTAACAGCACCCAGGTTACAACCCTCGTCCAGGAGTCGAGGTCCGACACCTTGGGTAATGTCCTCACCGGTGAGACACAACTGCCCCTTCGCTCCCGTTTCGGCATCTCATTCAAACCAAACGGCAGCTTCCTGTTTGCCGTCGAAGGCCGCTATGAAAGCTGGAGCAAATTCAGCAGCACCGTTCCGCTCGCCGGATACGAAGTCGGCGGAGCGTCCATTATGTCGGACAGTAAGCGACTGGGAGGAGGTCTCGAGTGGTCACCCTCCGGCGGCATATTTCATCCGAACTTCTTCAGAAGATCTCTTTACCGGCTGGGGGCCTATGCGGAGCAGGCATATTACATGCCCGGTCCTAATCTCGCCGTTCGTACATTTGCCGCCACCGCCGGAATGAGCATGCCCAGCCTGTTCCCGGGCACCTACGTTGATTTGAATGCCGAATTCGGCACGAGAGGCTCTACGGCTTCCGGTTTGGTACGAGATTTGTATTTAACGTTATCAGCGACCATAAACTTCGGCGAACGCTGGTTTGTAAAACGACGTTTTCGTTAGTATCGGTTCAACTCCAGAACGCTATCACCCACCAGAGAGACAATGTGGAAACGGTTCAATAACGTGCTAGTTTTTGGAGCACTGCTCGGATTGCTTGCAGTCACGGGTCCAGCTTCGAAAACGGCTCTCGCGCAGGTCGAAGGTGTATCTCAGGAAGTGTTGATTCACTACAGCCTGGCTGCTGAAAGTTATAAGAATCAGCAATATGAGGATGCCCGTCCGCATCTTCGCTGGTTGATGAACAACGCGGCGAGTGCATACAACGGCCGGCGTGTATTCGACCGGGCTTACAATACATATGCGGAACTCGCCAAAGTGGCGCCGGACTCCGAGACCAAAGCTGCGCTCCTCGACACTTGCCTGCAGGTCCTCGAAACCGCTCCGGATTCCTTGCGGGGTACCAGCGGATTCAATGAGGCCGATTGGCTCGTCAGATATGGCGATTATCTGCGCGACAACGAGGCAATGTTCTCGGAACACGGCGTCGACGTGGAAGAACGGTCGACCGAACTCTATCGGGAAGCTTTCGAGCTAGCACCGCAGGATATAGACACCTACTATGTACGTCTGGTGGCCATGCACTACTCGAGTACGGGACGGAAAGACGAGGCCGTTGCGTTTATGGACCTGGCCGAAGCGGAGTACGCCGGTGATCCTACGACCATTGACTATTTCGATACCATTCGGAACAGCCTGTTTAAGTCACCCGCCGAACGAATGGCCTTCCTGGAAGGGCAGCTCGAGAAGGACCCCGAAAATCTCGAGCTCGTCTCCGAGCTCTTCGACATTTACAGAAATGTCGAAGACACGGACAAGATGGAAGAGATTGGTGCACGTCTTCTGGAAATGGATCCGACCGCACGCGTATTCCGGCTGCTGGCCGAGGTGCAGTACAATCAGGGTAATTACGAACAAGCACTCGAACTCAATAACAAGGCTCTCGAAATCGCCGAGTCGGACGACGAGCGGCGGGATATACACTACAACCTCGGGTTGTCGCTCTATGAACTGGGCCGGCTGCCGCAGGCCCGCAGGGAGGCCGAGCGCGCGCTCAGAATTGACCCCTCATTCGGCGTTGCCGAACTATTGATCGGTGACGTTTATGTCCGCGCGGTAGAAGGGTCGAATTTCGAGCGTACGGACAAGGCCGTCTATTGGCTTGCCGCAGACCATTACCGTCAGGCAATTCAGCGCAATCCGGACCTCCGGAACCAGGCCAACCAGAAGATCAACCAGTATCGCAGATTCTTCCCCGATCAGGAGGAGAAATTCTTCGAGGGATGGACCAGCGGTCAGGAATATCGTATCGACTACGATCGTTATTCGTGGATTTCCCGAACCACAACGGTCAGATAGTCGATCGCCTTTTGCATCATCCTGTTCGGGGGCGAAGCATCGCTGTTTCGTCCCCGTTTTTTTATTTCCAATAATCAGATCGGATAAAACGACGGTTGGCCTACCTTTTCACCGAAGCGCATACCGGTTTTTCCACCTTTCCACGAAATGAGCACGATTTATCCGTTCCGGGCACTTCGCCCGCTCCCTTCTACAGCCGAGCTGGTGTCCTGTCCCCCGTACGACGTCCTGTCCCTGGACGAGGCCCGTGAGATTGCCGCAGAAAACCCGAACAGCTTCGTGCGGATCATCCGGCCTGAAGTTGATTTTCCGGAAGACACCGACCCGCACACAGCCGCCGTGTACCGGCATGGTGCCGCCAATCTCAAAACGTTTGCCGACGGCCCGCTTTCCGTCCGTGACGAAGCACCGGCTGTGTACGTCTACCGAATGATACGGAAGGAGCTTTCACAAACCGGTGTGTTTGCCTGTGTGCACACCGATGACTACCGGTCGTCCCGGATTCTCAAGCATGAAAACACACGCCCCGACAAAGAATCCGATCGGACGCGGCACATTGTAACACAACGTGCGCACGCCGAACCGGTGATGCTTACCTACAGGGACGATGAGGCCGTTGACACGCTGGTAGACCGGATCACCCGCACGAAGCCGCTCTACGATTTTGTTGCTCCCGACGGTGTCAGACAAACGCTTTGGCGGGAAAATGCCCCTGCTGCGCTGGTCCATGCATTCAGTGAAGTGGACACGCTGTACGTCGCCGACGGACATCACCGGTGTGCTGCAGCCACGAGGGCGGCCGAAGAAATCGGTTACGAGCCCGCGGGAGAGCATACCCGTTTTCCTGCCGTGCTCATACCGATGAGCCAGATTCACATCATGGCGTACAATCGGGTCGTGTACAATGTACCGGGGGGCAACGAAGCCTTCCGTAACACGCTGGAGGCACGCTTCGGACTGTCTCCCACCGAACGGACGGTTCCCCACGTGCGCGGCAAGGTGTGCCTGTATTTGGGGGAAGGCTGGTTCGAACTGACCCTCCCGCCGAATCCTCCCGGAAGAATCTCCGATCAGTTGGACGTAGCGCGGCTGACCACCCACATTCTCGAGCCGCTATTGCATATCGGTGATCCGAGAACCGATCCAAACATCGAATTCGTTGGTGGCGCCCGCGGTACCGGGTATCTTTCTTCGCTGGTCGACACCGGACGGGTCGCATTGGCCATCTCCATGTACCCGACCGGCATCGAAGAACTTGTGGCGGTATCGGATGCCCGGGAGCTGATGCCACCCAAAACCACCTGGTTTGAGCCGAAGCTCCGAACCGGCTTATTGGTTCATGAATTTTAGCCCTTTGCCGGTATCAACCTCAAAACCCACCCATTGACCCGTGCAAAAAGAACGCGCCTTTAATTTTTCCGCCGGACCGGCTGCGCTTCCACTTTCGGTAATCGAAGAGATTCGTGAAGAGTTGCCGGTTTACCAGGATCTGGGTGCCTCGATCCTGGAGATCGGCCACCGGACCCCCGCTTACACCGCGATCGAAATCTCCGCCCGACAGTCGCTAAGGAAGCTGCTGGAGATCGGCGACGAATGGCACATCCTATTTCTCCAGGGCGGCGCATCACTCCAGTTTCACCAGGTACCGCTCAATTTTCTTTCAGCGGACCGCACGGCAGACTATCTGATTACGGGTTCATGGTCGAAAAAGGCCCTCAAGGAAGCGCAACTGCTCGGCAAAGCGCATGTGGCGGCGTCCAGTGAATCCGAGAACTTCACGTATATCCCCGAGCCCTCGAAGTGGCAGCCGGCGGAAGACGCGGCGTACACTTTCTTCACTTCGAACAACACGATTTTCGGCACCCAGTATCAAACCGAGCCGGAGAGTGAAGCGCCACTCGTCTGCGACGCTTCAAGTGATTTCTTAAGCCGGCCCATTAACCCCTCCAAATACGGGCTTGTTTTTGCCGGTGCACAAAAAAACCTCGGACCTGCCGGCGTGACGCTCGTAATGATTCATAAAGCCTTTCTCGAGCGACGCAATCCCGATCTGCCGACCATGCTCGACTACGGCACCCATGCCGCTACACTTTTTAACACACCTCCGGTTTTTGCGGTCTATGCGCTCGAAAAAGTCTTAAACTGGCTGGTTTTAAATGGCGGAATACCCGCGCTGGAGCGCCGCAACGGCGAGAAGGCCGCGCTGCTCTACGATTGCATCGATGCGTCCGATTTTTACGCCGGGACCGCCCGTTCCGATGCACGATCGAAAATGAACGTCTGCTTCCGACTGGCCGACGAAAATCTCGAGCCGGAGTTCATCGCGCAGGCCGAACGTGCCGGCTTGAAGGCGTTAAAAGGCCACCGGTCCGTGGGAGGCATGCGGGCTTCCATCTACAATGCTTGTCCCGTGGAGGCCGTCGAAGCCCTTGTCGCCTTCATGAGAGAGTTTGAGAGAACCAACGGCTAATTGCCTCCACGCATCCTTCTTTACTGCCAAACATTTTTCTATCTCAAACCAACCAACGATTCACACCCCCGGTCGGCGGCTTGCACTATATTATTTATCTATGTTCCGTACGGACCCAACCATGCCCGAAATATGCCTCTCACAATAGGCGTTCCCAAGGAAACTGTCCCACACGAGCGCCGCGTGTCGATTATTCCCGATGTCGCCGACAGACTCGCCAAGAACGGACTCCGGATCATGGTGGAGTCCGGCGCCGGCGCAGGAGCTTATATTGAAGATGCGGCCTATGAAGAAAAAGGCTGCGAAATAGTGGACCGCACCAAAGCCTTTGGAGCGGATATCGTCGCCAAGGTGCAGGCACCGGATGAGACGGAAATCGGCTTGCTCGAAAAAGGCGGGATACTTGTTTCGTTTCTCAGGCCGCTCGACGAGCCTCAAACGGCGTCAAAGCTGGCCGCCCAGGGAGTGACCGCGCTCAGCATGGAACTCGTACCGCGCACCACCCGGGCTCAAAAAATGGACGCGTTGTCCGCCATGAGTACAGTGGCCGGATATGTAGCTACGCTTCAGACAGCGCTCACTCTGCCGAAATTCTTCCCCTTGCTCACGACTGCCGCCGGTACGATCCGGCCTGCACAAGTCCTGATTCTCGGCGCCGGCGTCGCGGGACTGCAGGCCATCGCGACAGCCCGGCGTCTGGGTGCCATGGTTTCAGCCTACGACGTTCGACCGGCCGCGAAAGAGGAAGTCAAGAGCCTCGGAGCACGCTTCGTGGAACTGGACCTTGAAACGGAGGATGCGGCCGATACTTCCGGCTACGCGAAAGCGCTGGCCGAAGAGAAACAGCGCCGCCAGGTAGAATTGCTTGCGGACCACATCGCCAAGGCGGACGTGGTCATTACAACCGCACTCATTCCGGGAAGAGCGGCTCCTTTGCTTATCTCCGAGGAGGCTGTGAAAGCGATGCAGACCGGATCGGTGATTATTGATCTTGCCGCACCGAACGGCGGCAACTGCGCGCTGACCAAACCCGGCGAGGAGGTGGAGGTCTCCGGAGTACGAATTCAAGGTCCACTCAACCTGGCTTCAGAGCTTCCGCTTCATGCGAGTCAGATGTTTTCAAGAACCGTTGCGGCAATGATTCAGGAGTTCATTTCCGAGGACAAGTTCGTTGTCGATCTCGAGGACGACATCCTGCAATCCGCCTGTGTCACCCACGACGGTGCCGTCGTAAATGAGCGGGTTCGCAGCCTGCTCCAAGCTTGAATCGGCTACATTCCAAATGCGCATCGCCTCATGATCACGTACGTTATTGTTTTTGTACTCGCCTCGTTTGTCGGCTTTGAAATCATCAGCAGGGTGCCGGCGACCCTTCATACGCCGCTCATGTCCGGTTCCAATGCCATTAGCGGCATCACGATTGTGGGCGCGCTGGTCGTTGCAGGAATGGTCGGTGGCTTCTGGGCCAAGTGGATCGGCTTTGCCGCGCTGATTCTTGCTACGATCAACGTGGTTGGCGGCTTTCTGGTCACCGACCGCATGCTTCAGATGTTCAAGAAGCGCAAGCCGACCGAATAGCGGCGCACGCCCGGCATCAATCACCTTTCTTCCCCACCGATAGCTGAACGCTCTGCCATGACTGGCTTCATCAATATCATTTACCTGGTTGCGGCTTCCCTTTTCATTCTGGGCCTCAAACGGCTCAGCTCGCCTGCTACCGCACGGGGCGGCAACTCGCTTGCCGCCGTAGGCATGCTGCTTGCCGTTGTCGCCACACTCTTCATTCAACAAATCCTGACACCGGTCGAAATGGTGCTGGGGCTGGTGATCGGCGGTGGAATCGGGGCGTTCATGGCCCGAACCGTCCAGATGACCAAAATGCCCGAGATGGTGGCCGCCTTCAACGGCTTCGGCGGTGGTGCTTCCGCGCTGGTAGCGGCAGCGGAGGTGGCAAAAAATCTCGGCATCACGGAAGAAGGGATGGTGGATTTGGCTGCGCTGCAAGGGGCGGATTCCGGTGAACTGCTTACCATTTCATTGCTCGTCACCATTGCGATCAGTTTGCTCATCGGTACGGTCACCTTTTCCGGTAGTTTTGTCGCTTTCGGCAAATTGGGAGGATTCGTCAGCGGTAATCCCATTTCTTTCCCGGGAATGCGCCCGCTCACGATACTCGTGGCACTCGGTATCCTGGCCGCCGGTACGATCGGCGTATACGGCTCCCCACTCGCCGCAGCCGACCCCTCACTCATTGTGTACGGTTTATCGGCCCTTGCCGCCCTCGCCTTCGTGCTCGGTATTCTGCTGGTCATCCCAATCGGCGGTGCCGACATGCCCGTCGTCGTAGCATTGCTGAACTCGTATTCGGGTCTGGCTGCTGCGGCAACCGGATTTGTCCTTGGCAACCATGCATTGATTGTAAGCGGCGCGCTTGTCGGTGCCTCGGGCCTGATTCTTACGATGATCATGTGCGAGGGCATGAACCGCTCACTGCTGAACGTACTTCTCGGCGGATTCGGCGGAGACGAACATGAGGAAACGGCAGTGGAAGGCAGCCAGGATGGTAAAACGGCCAAAGAAATTACAGTGGACGATGCCGCCATTTTGCTCAGCTATGCGAGCAAAGTGATTGTCGTACCAGGCTACGGCATGGCGGTCGCGCAGGCGCAACATGTGCTCCGGGAACTCTCGGATTTACTTCAGGAAAAGGACGTGGAAGTGAAATTCGCTATCCATCCGGTAGCCGGCCGGATGCCGGGTCATATGAATGTGCTGCTGGCAGAGGCAAACGTCCCGTACGACCAGCTCTTCGATATGGAGAGTGTTAATCCGGAATTCGAAACCGCCGAAGTGGCACTGGTCATCGGTGCGAACGATGTGGTGAATCCGGCGGCACGTACCGATACCTCCAGTCCGATCTACGGCATGCCGATTTTGAACGTCGACCATGCAAAAAACGTCATCGTTTTGAAAAGGAGTTTGCGACCCGGCTACGCCGGTATCCAGAACGAGCTCTTCTTCCATCCACGCACCTCCATGCTGTTTGGAGACGCCAAAGATTCGATCGGCAAACTGATCGGCGAAGTAAAAAACCTGTAGTCCACCCTCCGATTTGGGCCTGCTGATGTTGTCATCGAGGTGCCCTGCGCAACGGGTCGGCGATGCTCCAGACCGACGATCCCGGAACGTGCGCGAGTGATGGGCGTGATACAGGCTCCCGAAGAAATATCTTGTGAGCCCTGGCGATCGATTCTCCCGCCGGCACACGTCACTGTACTCTATGAAGCGACTTGTAGTTGTAGAATCCCCCACCAAAGCCCGAACCATTCGGCGGATTCTTACGGATGACACCTTCCAAATCGAGGCCTGCAACGGGCACGTCCGTGACCTGCCCGCCAACGCCTCGGAGATTCCCAGCCGCGTAAAGGGCAAGTCCTGGGCACGCCTTGGTGTGAACACGGATAAGGACTTTGAACCGGTGTACGTGGTGCCCTCCTCAAAAGCCAAAGTCGTGAAAGGACTGAAGTCGGCTTTGCGCCAGGCGGACGAGCTCATCATCGCCACAGACGAAGACCGTGAGGGAGAATCGATCGGCTGGCACCTGATTCAGGTGCTCAAGCCGAATATCCCCGTGAAACGAATGGTTTTTCACGAAATCACACCCGAGGCGATCAGACAGGCACTTACCTCAACCCGGGACATTGACGAGCGGCTGGTGAACGCACAGGAGACCCGACGGGTACTGGATCGTCTCGTGGGTTACGTCATCTCGCCGCTGCTCTGGCGAAAGATCGCACCCAAACTCTCTGCAGGAAGGGTACAAAGTGTTGCCGTACGATTGCTCGTGCTGAAGGAAAGAGAACGGCTTGCTTTCGTCGCCGGGACGTATTGGGGATTGAAGGCCTCCCTCGAGCACGAGGCCACACCGTTTTCCGCCCAATTGACGCATCTGGGGGCCAGGCGAATTGCAACCGGCAAGGACTTTGACGAACAGACGGGCAAGCTGTCTTCAAAATCGAACGCACTCCTGCTCGATGAAGAGACGGCCGTGAGACTGGAGGAGGCGCTCAAAGAACGACCTTGGCAGGTAACATCGGTCGATGAGAAGACGGCGACACGAAAGCCCTACCCCCCATTCATCACCTCGACGTTGCAACAGGAGGCAAACAGAAAACTGGGTTTGGCGGCGCGGGAAACGATGCGTATCGCGCAGGCGCTTTACGAACGAGGCTTGATTACCTACATGCGAACCGATTCTACGCACCTCTCCGACGAGGCGGTCGGCGCATCGCGCAAAGCGGTTGAGAAGCGGTACGGCAAGGAGTACCTGAGCAAGCGTCCGCGACGGTTCGGCAAAAATCGTGATACGGCCCAGGAAGCGCACGAGGCCGTCCGTCCGGCAGGGACCGAAATGAAGGCGGCGGCAGACCTGCACCTGTCGGGGAGGGAATATCAGTTATACGACCTGATCTGGAAACGTACCGTGGCCAGTCAGATGGCGGATGCACGGCTTCGGTTTACCATAGTTTCGATTGCCGTCGAGGACGAATCGGACGAGGAGGCTGTCTTTCGTACCTCCGGAAGATCCCTCGAATTCCCGGGCTTTTTCCGAGCGTATGTCGAAGGTTCGGACGATCCCGAAAGTGCGCTGGAAGATCGGGAGACCCTCCTGCCGCCTCTCAAGGAAAAAGATCGGCCCGAGGTTGTCGGTCTCGAGGCACAGGGAAAGGAAACCAGACCTCCCGCACGCTACACGGAAGCTTCTCTCGTTAAACGACTGGAAGAAGAAGGGATCGGCCGGCCGAGCACCTATGCGACCATCATCGGTACCATCATGGACCGGGGCTATGTGAAGCGACAAAAAAGTGCCCTGGTGCCTACCTATACCGCATTTGCGACGACACGGCTGCTGGAAAAACAGTTTGAGAAGCTCGTCGATACCGGATTTACGTCCAGGATGGAGCAGGTGCTCGACGAAATCGCCGAAGGCAAGGAAGAGCCGCTGCCCTATCTGAAAGAGTTGTACGCGGGGGATGACGGCCTGGTTGAACGGGTCGAGGCGGGGCTCGAATCCATCGACGCCCGGCAGGTTTCAACGCTTTCCTTCTCGAAATGGGGACCCTACAAGATTCGAATCGGCAAATTTGGCCCGTATATCACCGGTGAGGTAGACGGTAGTGAACGAACCGCACCGGCACCGGCGCTGGCGGCACCAGCGGATATCGACGCCAAACAACTCGAGGAAATACTTCGCGAGCAGAATGGAGAAGGCGTCGTGCTCGGCAAACATCCGGAACAGGGCACGGATGTCATGATCAAGGTGGGACCCTACGGCCCGTATATCCAGATGGATCGTCCTCCTTCCGGCTCGAACGGAAAAAAAGGGCAAAAGCCTAAGCGCGTCTCACTGCCGAAAGGAATCGCCGTACCACAGGTCGACCTCGCCTATGCGCTCGCTCTGCTCGAGCTGCCGCGAGAAATCGGACTACATCCGGAAACCGGTGAACCCGTATTGGCAGGTATCGGACGGTACGGACCATACGTTCAACACCAAAAAACCTATGCTTCGTTGCAAGCGGGTGACGACGTGTTGGGTGTCACGCTCGACCGAGCGCTCGAACTATTTGCATCAAAGAACAAACGCGGAAAGGAACCCCTTCGTGAGCTCGGCAACCATCCCGACACGGGCAAACCCGTAGTGCTGCTCGACGGGCGTTACGGGCCCTACGTCAAACACGAGCGCACCAACGCCTCCCTGCCGAAGGATTCGGATGTCAACGCGGTTACACTCGAGCAGGCTGTGGCGCTGCTGGAAGAACGCAAAAAACGCGGAAAGGGCGGCCGGAAACGTGGTCGCAAAAAGCGTTCCTGAGCATCGGCCCCGGTTCTCAGGCGGCGTCCAGACTGTCCAGGATATTCAGGTAACTGACGAACCGTTCCTCAACGATTTCGCCGGCTTCAACGGCCGCTCTTACACCACACTCCGGCTCGCGATCGTGAATACAGTCGGCATAGCTACACGCATCCATGTACGGCCGGAATTCGCGAAAACACCACGACAGGTCTCCCGCATCGATACCATACAGGCCGTATTCCCTTACACCCGGCGTATCGATGACCCGTCCCCCGGAATCGAGCGCAAACATCGACGTCGAGGCCGTGGTGTGGCGTCCTTTCTTCGTTTGTTCGCTGACAGTGGACGTCTTAAGATGCAATTTCGGCTGGATTGCGTTGAGCAATGTCGATTTGCCCACTCCGCTTGGACCTACGAGCACGCTCGTTGTCCCTTCCAGGCATCCTGCGAATCGGCGCACGCCCTCTCCCTTCATCGCACTTAGCAACAGCGCATCATACCCGATGGAGCGATACGTCTCCACCGCATGCTGCAGCATTTCGATTTCTTCCGACGATTCCGCGAGGTCGATTTTGTTGAAGAGCAGACCTGCTTCCACTTCGGCGTACTCGGCCGCCGCCAGTACCCTGTCGATGAAACCGGGATTGTACCCGGGCTTCCTCAATGCCTGAACGATCCAGACGGCGTCGATGTTGGCTGCAATCACATGTGCCCGGCCTCTCCTCCGGCCGGCCGCTTTCCTCACGAGCGATGAACGCCGGTCTACAATGTCCACTATGGTACCCGTACCATCATCTACCATCCGAATGACCACCTCATCACCCACGGCAACGGGATGCGTCGTTTCCAACGATCGCAATCGCAATTTGCCCCGCACACGGCATCGCACACGTGCTCCGTCGACCAGGACCTCTTGCCATGCCCCGGTCGTGGCGACTACGCATCCGGTCTGCCGCCCTGATTCCGGAAGGTCGTTCGCTCTTTCCTTACTCACAATGCAGGTGGATCGGGTTTGTGGAGAAACCAATAGAGGGGCACAAGGATTGAAACCTGGAGGCTGTAATTTCCGTCTAGGAAACTGAAACAACTTCTGCGGCCAACCACGGGAAAATACGCCGTAATCAATGAAAAACGACGATTCACATACCGAATCCCTTAAAACGGCTTTCAATGAGCTGAGCCTCGACGACAAAGCCACTTTCCTCGTTCGCGCCGCCTTTTCAACCGCCGCAACGGCAGTTGACGAAATCGGACAGCGTATCAGTGATCTCATCGACGAGATAACCGAAACGGATGCCGAAACGGCGCAAGAAGCGGAAGCGGACGACGAACATCAACAAGAATAGCACGTTGCCGCCTGCTATTTCGCGGCACCCTGATGGACAAGGACCCAACACGACTCGGCAAACACATTCCCGACTTCGAGGGATGGGCCGATGAGTACGAATCGAGATCGATATCCGGGCGACTGTCGCTCCTGGTCGAATCAGGCGTCAAAATCGCTTCATCGGCCATTGATTCGGTGATCGACCATACGTCGGCGGTGGTGGCCCGAACGAAAAAGTCGTTCGACCAGGGTATGGACCCGAACCTCGAGGAGGCGCGCATCATCGAGGAAATCAAGGAGCCCTACAAGGATTCGGTCAGCATAAAATCACAGGAGAAAGACGACTAGCTCCTCTCCGGTCGATTATCCGTCCGAAACCACGGCAAAATCCACCGATCCGTCCTCTTTTCGGGTTCTTCCGTTATCGGACTCCTCGACGGTGTATTTCTCTTTCGGATCGACGACGGGCTCGCCTGCAAGCACCTCTTCAAGTACTTCCTCCATGCGTGAGACGTACTTGATCTTCAGACCTTCGAGCGCTCGCTCGTTGATTTCGAGCACGTCTTTTCTGTTCTTTTCGGGCAGAATTACCGTCTCGATTCCTGCCCGCTTCGCCGCAAGCACTTTTTCCTTGATGCCGCCGACGGGTAGCACCAGACCCCTGAGGGTAGCCTCTCCCGTCATGGCCACACTGTCTTTCACCCTTCGCTGCGAATAAATGGAGGCGAGAGCGGCCAGCAGTGATATGCCTGCCGAAGGACCGTCTTTGGGGACCGCGCCGGCCGGTATGTGAAGATGGACATCCCATCGGCGGAAGGCGTCGATGGGGATGCCCAAGCGCGACGCATGGGCCCGGACATAGGAGTGGGCTGCCTGTGCTGACTCTTTCATGACGTCGCCAAGCTGTCCGGTCAACACCATGCGGCCCTGACCACGCGAAACCGAGGCTTCGATGAAGAGAATATCGCCACCGGCCGGTGTCCACGCGAGTCCGGTCGAAACACCCGGTACCTCCGTTCGCTCCGCCACATCGGAAAAGAACTTGCGGGCACCGAGATAATCGGCAATTTGTTTGGCGCCGACCTTTGCGTGTTCCTTCTCTCCCATTGCCACCCGTTTCGCAACTCCCCTGGCCACGGAAGCAATTTCGCGCTCGAGTTGCCGGACACCGGACTCCCTCGTGTAGCCGTCGATAATCCGCATTATCGCACCGTCGGTAATTTGAAACTGTGTTTCCGTGAGCCCGTTTCGCTCGATCTGGCGCGGGACCAGGTACTGTCGCGCGATCGCCAGCTTTTCATCCTGCGTATATCCGGTGATCTCGATCATTTCCATCCGATCCCGTAGTGGTATCGGAATATTTTCCAGATAATTCGCCGTAGCGATGAACAGCACTTTCGACAGGTCGTAGTCCACCTCGAGGTAGTGGTCGTTGAAGGCGTGGTTCTGCTCCGGGTCGAGCACTTCGAGCAGTGCGCTACTTGGGTCACCCCGGAAGTCTGCACCCAGTTTGTCCACCTCGTCGAGCATCATCACCGGATTACCTTTCCCCGACTTTTTAAGTCCCTGAATGATCCGGCCGGGAAGGGCTCCAACGTAGGTTCTGCGGTGGCCCCGAATTTCGGCTTCGTCTCGTACCCCGCCGAGACTCATACGGACGAATCGGCGATCGAGCGCTCTGGCAATGGATTTGCCGAGACTCGTTTTGCCGACACCCGGAGGTCCGTGAAAGCATAAAATGGGCGCCTTCATATCTCCCTTGAGCTTGAGCACCGCCAGATACTCCAGGATCCGGCGCTTGACCTTTTCCAGTCCGTAATGGT
>CAZIIP010000009.1:0-1524 GCA_964539455.1 uncultured Rhodothermales bacterium | reverse complement strand
CCACCAGGCAGAGAATCGGGCCCTTGACTTTCTTGGCAAGGCGGATGACCGCAAGATGTTCCAGAATTCGCTCTTTGGCCTTTTCCAGTCCGTAATGGTCCTCGTCCAGAATCTCCTGCGCCCTCGAGATGTCCAACTGGTCTTCAGAGTACTCCATCCATGGCAGGTCCAGTACCCAGTCGATGTAATTCCGTATCACGGAATAGTCCGGCGCCATCGGGTTGGTGCGTGCCATCTTGTCCAGTTCCTTGACGGCAACCTTGCGTACATCTTCCGGAAGCTCTTTTTCGGCCAAACGGTTTCTGAGTTCGGCGATCTCTTCGTTGCCGCCCTCCGCCTCACCGAGTTCATCCTGAATGGCTTTCATCTGCTGGCGAAGCAGAAACTCCCGCTGCTGCTTGTCTACATCCGACTTGACGCGCGAACGGATTTCTTCGGATAGTTGAAGCACCTGCAATTCATGAGTCAGGTGCTCCATTACCAACTCCGCCCGCTCGATAATGGGCAAGGTCTCGAGAAGCTCCTGCTTGTCATCGACGTCTATCGCCAGATTCGAGGCGATGAAGTGAATCAAAAACGTCGGAGAGTCGATGTTTTGTATCGCGTACGCGGCTTCACTCGGCAAGTTGGGCGAAAGATTAACGATTTGCACCGCCAGATCCTTGATAGATCGAATCCGGGCGGCCAGTTCGACACTGTCCTCTGTAGGTTCGACAAGCGGCGAGACTTCGGCCAACATGTACGGATCGACCTGGACATAATGGCTGATTCGAAATCTCCGTTTCCCCTGAATGACGATGGACTTGGAACCGTCCGGCATCTTGATCAACTTCAGGATGGTCGCCACGGTGCCCACGTCATGCAGATCTTCCGGCTCCGGATACTCAATTTCCCCGTTCTTCTGGGCAACAACACCGATGAGGCGATCGTTGTCGAACGCGTCCTTGACGAGACGCAAAGACGTGTCGCGACCTACGGTGATCGGCAACACGACACCGGGAAACAGTACCGTATTGCGAAGGGCCAGAATGGGAAGGGTATCCGGTACCTCCGACTCATTCATCTCCCGCTCTTCATCCGCCGTCAATAACGGAATCGTCTGCTCCGGATCATCCTCTATGAATCTATATACTTCGCTTGCTTGCATGCGTATGGTTTGTTTTCTATGGATCCAATCATCGAGCCCGAACGATTGTTTGGCCACCAACCTGGACCATACCCTATCCCGGCTCCGGTAAAACCAATGGCACAAAAACCTTGCCAAGCGCAATGTAGTGTCAATCTGGCAGATTCACAGATGCTACCCGATGGGCAACCCGACACGGCCTTCCCGGTTTAATTGTTTTTACCAGCCTTTCACGCACCTCCATATTCGAACATGTGGCATACTTCCATTCTTGAAACGATCGGGCACACGCCGCTGGTACAAATCAACCGGATTGCAGAACGGTTTTCATTTCCTGTATGCGCGAAGCTCGAATACTTCAATCCCGGCGGTTCGGTGAAGGACCGTATCGGCATTTC
>CAZIIP010000008.1:0-26424 GCA_964539455.1 uncultured Rhodothermales bacterium | reverse complement strand
AAATGACCACCGATCAGATTTTTTCCAGGAATAGGAAAACTCCGGAACCCAAACAAATTCGATATTTTGGCTCAGGCTGCCATCGGAAAAGCAAATGACACCGACAACTATAATCCAGATATATCGCCTAGGCATTTCACCACACATTGTCCAGCGATCGTCGAATAATTCTGCGTATCTGAACAATGTCTCCGTCCGAATCAAACAATATTTCAAATGGACCGAGTTCGTTTCCTCTTTCCGCTTCTATTTCCAGCTCATAACGGATAAGCATTTTATCGAATTCCCGATTAAGCAGTCGTTGAATGACTACATGGCCGAATGCGCTATGGTCATCCGCGGTGTACTGCCGTTGAACACGTGTAATACTGTATCGGGAATATCGATTATCCAACGTGTCTTTAATTAGTGATCGAACGCTGTCGTTAATTTCTTCGAATTCGATTCTTTCTTCAATATCAAGCAACACACCTGCCGTGTCAAATTCTAGACTAAATACGTGTTCGTTTCTCTTCAATTTGGCTTCATAAGAGGAGACATCGCCATCCGTTTCAAAATAATATTCTCCACTCTCGGGACTCTCGGCAAAAAATTCCAACAACAATAGTGCATCGGGCGGCATTTCCTCTCTTTTGATCGACTTTTCCACTTCCCGTTTTGTCGGTTGCGCAACGATCGCGCTATTCGCGAAGAAACAGGCGAACAGGATGAAGGACACTATATGTACCGTGAATCGTCTCATGGCGACTGTGAATCACCCTAAACGTGCTGATCCACCAGGACGGGATTGCCGTCCGGGTCTACTACGACAAAACTGGCCGGTCCGGACGAATCTTCATCCGCTTCGGCAGCGAAGTTTACGCCTTTCTCCTTGAGCTCGCGTTGTAGGTCGCGAACATCCGTGAAGGCGTCCAGTGTCCGACCCTGCTGATCCCAACCGGGATTGAAGGTCAGGATATTGTCGTCGAACATGCCCTGAAAAAGGCCGATGTTGTGGTCTCCGTTTCTGAGTATCAACCAGTTTTCCTCGATGTTGCCGTCCACTTCACGAAAGCCCAGTTTTTCGTAGAAATCCTTTGAGGCATAAATGTCTTTTACGCTCAAACTGACGGAAAATGCGCCGAGTTGCATGGGATTATGTGGTTTGGATGTCGAATTGCGCCCGCTTTGATGGGTTTGACAGGCATCTTGAACGAAGTACTCACCTGGACGTCATCATGTTGCACCGAAGCGGCCGTCTCCCTGTGCTATCCGGCGCATAGACCGGACACCTGAAGTCTAACTTCGCGCGTAAACCACATACATGCACTATCGCTGAATAGTACGATAATCAAATGTATCGTTAAATAAAACGATAATTGCAAAATTCGTTCTTTGTGCCGATAATGCGCCTATGACTGCCGTCGTAGTAGGAGATATCATCGGTTCTCGTGGAATGCGTCCGGAAACGTGGTTGGAGGCGCTGAAAATGATTCTGAACGCTTTCGGCGACCGGCCAGGGAGTTGGGAAATCTTCCGTGGGGACAGCTTTCAGGTGCTTCTCGATCGACCCGAGGAAAGTCTTAATGCCATACTGCAAATAAAGGCTGCGCTCAAAGCTCGCAAGCCGCTGGATGCGCGTATGGCACTCGGTATCGGCTCGATTGACTATCGAAGCAAATCGGTAGCGGAATCGGCCGGCGAGGTGTTTGTCCACTCAGCGAATGCATATGAATCATTGCAGGGCAACGACCGGACTCTTGCAATTTGCACCCCGTGGCAGGAATTCGATGACGAGATGAATCTGTATTTTAGCTTCGCATCGATTGTTCTGGACGACTGGAAAGTGGGTGCGGCAGAGTACGTCCGCGAGCATCTTGCCCAACCGGCCGGGAGTCAATACGAAATCGCTGAACGTCTCGGGCTTGCGCAATCGACCGTAAGTGAGCGAAAAAAACGCTCACACATTGACGAACTCATGGCACTTGACCGGCGATTCAGATCCAGACTTGCCGAATCTTTATAAATGAACTTGCTTCTCCAACTGATTCTCTCTCATCTATTGGGCGACTTTGTTTGTCAGACGAAGCGCTGGAAAAGGAAAAAGGAGGCCGGCAAGCTTCGTACCCCCTATTTCTATGTCCACATCACCATCTATGGTATTCTCGCACTCGCACTCACTTGCAATTGGCCCGTCGCGCTCTTGATTCTTGCCTTCCACACCGGCGCCGAACTACTTCGGCTCTACGTCCGAAAAGTGACATATCAGAGGGTGTGGTTTTGGTACGATCAACTGCTCCACCTGGTCATTATCGCCACAATTGCCGGCATTGCCTCCGGACATGCACTCGCCGACGTGGCGCGGTGGGCCGGCGATGTTTTTCCCGAAATCGTCGCTATCGTCTTCCTGACCGTTCCTGCCTCCGTCATGGTTGAGCACACCATTTCGCGCTGGAAGCCTCAAGTGAAAGAGAACGAGTCAGCGTCCCTCGAACGAGCCGGGGCATACATTGGGGTTTTGGAGCGGCTATTCGTCTTTGGATTTGTGATCAGTGGGCAGTGGAGTGCGGTGGGCTTCCTTCTGGCGGCAAAGTCCGTTTTTCGATTTGGTGATCTCAAGGATGCAAAGGACCGAAAACTGACGGAGTATATTTTAATCGGTACTCTGATGAGTATCGGTCTGGCTTCAATAGCAGGATTACTCGTTAGAGGGCTTACCGTATGACGGTGGTTCCGGGCTCGTCTCTCATCATCCGAGCATGTTTCGCGCTCGCGATCACGATTGTAATATCGTCATGTGGCAAGAGTCCTGCTGTATCCGGCACACCGATCCGGATTCTTATGCTCAGCGGCTCCAACAACCACGAATGGCAAGAGACGACGCCCGTCTTGCGCCGAATGCTGGAAAGCACGGACCGCTTTTCGGTAGACGTTACCCTCCGACCCGACACGCTCGGATTCGACGCACTAAGACCGTATGACGTCGTATTGAGCAACTGGAACAGCTGGCCGGACAACGACCTCCGGTGGCCCCGGGAAGCGGAAGCGGGTCTACTCTCCTTCGTCGAGCTGGGCGGCGGACTCGTTTTCTTTCACGCATCGACATCCGCTTTTTACAGTCGGCCGGCCTTTAAGGAGATTACCACGGCGGCCTGGATTGATTCCACTTTTCACGGTCCAAAATCTCCCGTTCGTGTTACGATAGACGGCAGCCCCCACGCCATCACCGAGGCTCTGTCGGATTTCCGCATTTTCGATGAGCTGTGGATCGGGGCGGAGCAGAATCCGTCGTTTGAGGTGCTTGCTTCTGCATCGGAGGTTGGGGCCGACGCTCAAGGCCACGCTCCGCAGTCGGCAGTATTCGTCTCGCGCCATGGTGAGGGACGCATCTTCCATACCATCCTGGGTCACGATGCACGTGCCCTCCGCAATACCGGTCTGCAAACGCTGCTGAAGCGTGGCGTCGAATGGGCTGCCACCGGGGAAGTCAACACCGAACTGCCCCAGGAGCTCAGACGAGAGGAGTCGGAGCCCGCCGCGGGTTACAGATGGCAGGAGTCCGATACGACGATTGCTCTTATGAAGGGAACGGAAACCGTGTGGCAGTACAACTTCAAAACGCACCTTGGCAAACCCTTTTTTCACCCGGTCTATGTGGACGGGAATCGTCTGACGTGCCTCTCACCGGACGACCACGTCTGGCATCTCGGCCAATGGTTTTCGTGGAAATTCATTAACGGCGTGAATTATTGGGAATATGTGGGCGACACATTTGAATCGGAGGGCGGAACGGAAATTGAATCGATCGAGATCGAGAAGCACCCCGACTTTTCCGCCGACATCTCCTTGCATATTCGATATCATCCGGACGATAAACCGGATGTGCTTCACGAGACGCGGTCCATACATGTCGCGCCTCCGGGCGAGGACCGGATCCGGATGGATTATTCCATGGCCTTTGAGCCACAGATAGATTCCGTGGTACTGGGCCGCACACCTATCATCGGTGAACCGGAGGGCAAATCCTGGGGCGGTTATGCCGGCCTGTCCATTCGATTCAACCAGGATTTTATGTCACCGGCCTGGATCTCCGCATCAAAGATGCAGGCCGACGTGAATGGAACAACGGATCCATGGCTTTACATGGGATTCGACGGACCGGACGGTAACCGGGTGGGTACCGCAATGTATATATCTGACGAAACAAGACGTGACGGCGAGGGCTGGTACCTTATCCGGGATGAGAGCCTGCCGTTTTACTATTTCAGTCCGGCAATCCTTTATTTAAATCCGCTGAACCTGAAGCAAGGGGACCGTTTGCATTTGGCGTATCGCGTTATGCACTTGGCCGGGCCGGCAACACATGCCGGTTTGCAAGCGGAATTCGAACGGTACCAACGAGAACGTGACGATCAAACAAGATAGTTCGATGACACAGGACAATAATACCCGTTTCAACCGCAGGCGCTTTCTCAAACAATCTGCGGCCGGCCTGGGGAGCTTCTTCCTTGCTCCCATGATCCTCCCGTCGGCCGACAAATGGAAGGGTGCCAACGACCGCGTTCAGATCGGGCACATCGGGGTCGGTCAACGAGGTTCAGCCGAGCTATGGAACTACTTTTTACCGCTGGACGGTTCGCGGTCGGTGGCGGTCAGCGATGTGTTTCGAGACCGGCGGGTACACGTCACCAAACTGATTGGCGACTACTATGCGGACAATGGTATTTCCGCTCCCGGTTGCACAACCCACCTTGATTTCGACGAAATCCTCGAGCACGCCGACATCGATGCCGTGCATATTACGACGCCCGACCACTGGCATGTCCCGGCGGCCGTTAAAGCAGCACGGGCCGGGAAGCATATCATGCTCGCAAAGCCGCTAGGCCTGAGCTATCCCAACTATCGGATTTTGCAGGAGGAGTTGGCAAAGAATGACCTGCGCTTCCACTACGGGACACAACAGCGGACGATGCGCCATATCAAGTTGGGTATCGAATTGGTCAAGGACGGTTTGATCGGCGAGATCGAACGGGCCGACGTATGGGCTCCGGGCAGGAACCCGGTTGCGTCACCGGTCTGCCACGAAGAGCCGGTACCGGACGGATTTGATTTCGACCGGTGGACCGGTCCGGCGCCCCTGAATTCATATTGTGCCGACCGCGTGACCAACAACAGCTCCTGGTTTCAATACGATTATTCGATCGGCTTCCTGGCCGGATGGGGCGCTCACCCGCTCGACGTCCTCGTTTGGGGAATCAAGGATCAGATCGACGATTCCTACACGGCAAGCGGTACGGGCACGTTCTGGCCGAACGGCGGCATCTACGATAACATATTCTCCTGGAATGTGACCTGCCGGTATGAGAGCGGTTTCGAGCTTCGCTTCCGGAGCGATGACGTAGCACTCAAGGGAATGCTGGATCATCGCACCAAAAAGGAAACCAACGGCACCACCTTTTACGGCTCAAAAGGCTGGATATCGCTCAGTCGCAGTTCCGCGCAGTCCAGCGTGCCGGAATTGGATGCGAAGCTGAATGCCTTTCCCAAAAACGACGACGGGTGGATTCTGAGTGAGGAGAACACGATGGGACAGATGTTCCTGGACGTGGTACGCGGCAAGATTGCCGAGACCTGTCCACTGGATGAAGCCATCCTTTCGGATACCATCAGCCACATGGGCGATATCGCCATCCGGTCAGATCGGGAGGTAACCTGGGATCCGGGGGCGGGAGTTGTGGTCGACGATCCCGTAGCGAACGAATGGTACATCAGAAAAATGCGGACACCGTACGAAATATAGCAAGTAACTGTAAATATTGTTTATATAGAAATCTGTCTACATCATAAAATATTAACAATTCTGCATAAAATTATATAAATATACACACTAAGAAGTCGTACATTGGGGCTGATTATTTGCAAAATTCCATGCCCCTTTCCGTAGATCTTGATCTCATACGAAAGTACGACAGGCCGGGTCCCAGATATACCAGCTACCCCACCGCACCACATTTTTCAGAGAAGTATTCAGACAGAAACTGGATTAGAGATATAGAACACAACAATCGCTCGGGAGAGCGGCCGTTATCTCTTTATTTCCATTTTCCCTTCTGTGATACGTTGTGCTGGTTTTGCGGGTGTACGATGTTGGTAGCGCGCCGCCGGGAGCCTATCGCCGCCTATATCGACACACTGTCGGAAGAGATGGATCTCCTGCGCGGTCATCTGCACGCCGATCGACGCGTTGTGCAGATGCATTTCGGCGGAGGCACGCCGACACATCTCGATCCGGATCAGTTGTTGCTTGTGGGCGAGCGCATTCGGAGCAGCTTTGCGTTCTCCCCGAATGCGGAAATCGGCTGTGAAATGGATCCGCGCGGATTGACCGGTGAGCATCTGGACGCTCTGCGGGCTATCGGCGTAAACCGTGTCTCGTTGGGCATTCAGGACTTTAAACCAGAGGTTCAGAGTGCTATAAACCGCATTCACGATGAAGCACTGGTAACGGATGTTATCGACAGCATCCGAGACAAAGGCTTTGAATCGCTCAATCTGGATCTGATTTACGGTCTGCCTAACCAGACACCCGAATCCTTTGCCGAAACAATCAAGAAGGTTCTGGCTTTCCGGCCCGACAGGCTCGCCGTTTTCAACTATGCCCACGTGCCGTGGCTCAAGCCGCACCAGAAGCTGATCCGAGAAGACGAGTTGCCGTTGCCGGAAGAGAAACTGGAGATGCTCAAACTCGTCGTCGAGACCCTGACCGGAGTCGGATACGTCTACATCGGAATGGATCACTTCGCCAGGGAAGACGATGAACTGGCTGTCGCGCAGCGTCAGGGCACGCTGCAGCGCAATTTTCAGGGCTATAGCACCATGGCCGGCGCAGATATTTATGCCCTTGGCATGTCGTCCATCAGCCAACTCGAGACTTCGTACGCTCAAAACCATAAAGACCTCGAGCAATACACGGACCGCATTCAGTCGGGCCGGCCGGCCGTGGCCAAAGGGTATGTACTCTCAGACGATGACCGCACCCGACGCCATGTGATCATGAGGTTGATGTGCGACATGGGTCTTGCCTTCGCTGAACTCGACCGTGAACTGGACATCGACAGCCGCCGCTATTTCGCAGAAGCGCTGCTGGATCTACAGCAATTAGAGGATGATGGACTCCTCGAGCGCTCGGAGGACGGCATTGAAGTTACGGAGACGGGCCGCCTGCTTGTTCGAAACATCGCGATGGTCTTTGACGACTACCTCGGTGCATCGAAGGCCCGCTATTCCAAAACCGTTTGACACACCTGCTTTCAAAATGCCCCAGGGAGCAAGTAAAGACATACTCGATACGGTTATCGTCGGTGCCGGTATTGCCGGACTGACGGTCGGAGCCGAACTGGCATCAAAAGGGCGGCGCGTTTTGGTGTTGGAGCGCTCAGATGAGCCTGGAGGAGCAGTCCGAACCGTCAATGTTGATGGTTTCGTTGTTGAGGAAGGGCCGAACTCACTTCTCGACACCAGCCCGGCGGTTGTGGACTTTCTCGATCGGCACGGTTTGGCATCTGATCGGGTATTCGCACGAGAGGAGGCTAAGAAACGATATGTAGTCCGGCGTGGACGCCCCATTGCGTTACCGGCCGGACCGATTGATTTTATCAAAAGCGCACTGTTTGGCACCCGCGCCAAACTGCATCTTCTAAAAGAGCCCTTTCTTCCCGCCTGGGACAACCGCTATGAAGAATCCGTCGCCCAGTTCGTCCGCAGACGCCTTGGCGAGGAATTTCTGGACTACGCGATTAATCCCTTCGTTGCCGGCGTGTATGCCGGAGATCCCGAAATGCTGAGCGTGCCTCATGCATTTCCGAAATTACATGCGCTCGAACAGCGGTACGGCAGCCTGATCAAGGGTCAGATCCGGGGAGCAAAGGAGCGCAAGCAGCGTGCAGAGAAATCCAAACAGTCTGCCCGGATGTACTCTTTCAAAAAGGGTATCGGTACACTTCCAAGAGTGCTCGCAGAAAATGCTGGAGAGGGATTTATCTCCGGATACCCGATCAGTGCAATTTCGGTCGATGGCCGGGAGTGGACGGTAACCCGTTCGTCGGATTGCGGGAACACCGAAGATTTGCGAGCGAGAAGCGTGGTTTACACCGGTCGATTGACGGATCTACAGCAGCTTCGATTGCGCGGCGTCGAATCGCATCTGACGACTCGTCTGGGAGAGGTGCACTACCCTCCCGTAACCGTGCTTGGCCTTGGATACCGCCAGGAACAGATCGGCCACCCGTTAGACGGTTTTGGGGTGCTGGTTCCCGAGGTGGAGGACAAACACGTTCTCGGCGTCCTGTTTTCGTCGACGATTTTCCCGCAACGGGCGCCGGATGGACACGATTTGCTTACGGTATTCGTAGGTGGAACGCGCCGGCCGGATCTGGCGCTGGTCGACGACGATGAACTGATGAATCACGTTCGCGCAGACCTCAGGGACCTGCTTCAGGTAGACGGCCACCCGGTTATCGTTCATCGGCGCACGTGGAAACACGCGATTCCGCAGTATGCCGTCGGTTACGGCGAAATTCTGGATAACCTTCAACGCATCGAGGACCGGCATCCCGGCCTGTTTTTTGCCGGTAATTATAGGGGTGGAATCTCCGTGACGGACACACTTAAAAGCGGTCTTGAGATGGCCGACCGGATACACCGATTTCTAGCATAAAGAAACTGCAGCCATGGATAACGCAAGCGCTTTTGATTTGCGCGTTCGCTCGCGGCGACTGAGGAGCAGCGAAGGAGTTCGAAGCATGGTCCGCGAGACCCACCTCTTCAGAGAGGACTTTATAATGCCCATGTTTGTCGTGTCCGGGACAGGCGTGCGACGAGAGATCCCGTCCATGCCGGACATTTTCCAACTCTCGATAGATGCGCTCGATCAGGAAGTGACCGAATTGCTGCAGGCAGGCATCACAAAAGTAATTCTTTTTGGTATTCCCGGAGAGAAGGATCCATACGGCTCGGATAGCTATTCCGAGAGCGGCATCATTCAGCGTGCCCTCAGACATCTGCGGGAACGTTTTCCCGAGTTGGTTCTGATCACCGACGTTTGCATGTGCGAATACACCGACCACGGTCACTGCGGCATTGTCCACGATGGTGATGTCGACAACGACGAGACGTTGGCTTATCTGCAGAAGCAGGCAGTGAGCCACGCCCGGGCCGGCGCCCATATGGTGGCTCCATCAGGAATGATGGACGGCATGGTTAGGGCCATCCGCGATGCGCTGGACAACGCAAGGCTGCATCATGTGCCCATCCTGTCGTACAGTGTGAAATACGCCTCGGCATTTTACGGACCTTTCCGCGATGCTGCGGAATCAGCGCCTCGGTTCGGTGACCGGAGAACCTATCAAATGGATCCGTCCAACTGCAGGGAGGGCATCCGGGAAGCACGACTGGACGTAGCCGAGGGGGCCGACATTGTAATGGTAAAACCGGCCCTCGCTTACCTCGATATGGTAACCCGTTTGCGTGCCCAACTGGACGTTCCCATTGCCTGCTACAATGTGAGCGGGGAATACAGCATGCTCAAAGCGGCAGCGGCAAAGGGATGGCTGGATGAAGAACGCGTTATGATGGAGATGTTGACCTCCATGAAGCGTGCCGGAGCGGATGTGATTATCACCTATTTCGCGAAGGATGCTGCATTGGGCCTGGGCAAAGGCGGTTGATCGACCACGCACGAATCTGATTGAAACGAGCGATGACGAAAAGCGAAGTACTCTTTGAAAAGGCACGCGAAAGGATTCCCGGGGGGGTCAATTCACCCGTACGGGCTTTCAAAAGTGTCAACCGCGATCCACTCTTTATCGAACGCGGAGACGGTGCCTACGTATTCGATGTAGACGGCAATCGCTATATCGACTACGTGGGCAGCTGGGGGCCTCTTATCCTGGGCCATGCTCATCCCGCTGTCGTGGCGGCAATCACACGTACGGCACAAACCGGTACCAGCTTTGGGGCGCCAACGGAAAGCGAGGTGACGATTGCCGAACTGATCGCAGATCGGGTACCCAACGTCGACAGCGTGCGCCTCGTGAATAGCGGCACGGAAGCAACCATGAGTGCCGTTCGTTTGGCACGGGGCTACAAGAAACGGGACAAAATCATCAAATTTGGCGGCTGCTACCATGGACATGCGGATTGCTTTTTGATTTCAGCCGGTTCCGGAGCGTTGACGCTCGGACATCCAAGCTCTCCGGGCGTACCGGAGTCTGTGGCTGGAGATACCCTGGTCGCTCGCTATAATGACCTGAATTCCGTACGGTCTGTTTTCGATCAGCACCCGGATTCCGTGGCGGCGGTGATCGTGGAACCCGTAGGCGGTAATGCGGGCTGCATCCCTCCGTTGGATGGGTTTCTCGCAGGGCTGCGACAACTCACGAGCAGATACGGGGCATTGCTCATCTTCGACGAAGTGATGACCGGTTTTCGTGTGGCGCGCGGTGGAGCGGCCGAACGCTACCACGTCGTCCCGGATCTCTACACGTTTGGGAAAGTTATCGGCGGCGGGCTCCCGATCGGCGCATACGCCGGCCCGAAAGAAAGCATGCAACTGATTGCCCCGCTCGGTCCGGTATACCAGGCCGGAACCCTTAGCGGCAACCCGCTGGCCGTTGCCGCAGGACTTGCAACGCTTGAACAGTTGACCCCTTCAGCGTACCAAACCCTGGAACAATCGGGCGCACGACTGGAGCGTGGTGTGCAAAACCTTGTTGCAGAAAACGGGTGGCCGCTGCGTTTTCAGCGGGTGGGTTCCATGTTTAGCCTGTTCTTTCGGAAAGAACGGGTGACTTGTTCGGACGATGCTTCAGATAGTGACATGGAGCGATTTGTAGCGTTTTTCCACGGAATGCTCGGGCGTGGAATCTATCTGGCTCCAAGCCCATTTGAAGCGGGTTTCCTGTCCCTCAGCCACAGCACCGAACTGGTCGACGAGACCCTCGGCGCGATGGAATCGGTGCTCCGCAACATTTATTGAAAATGACGGGTAGTGCAATCACACGCCGGGAAACCACGACAATGACAGACGCTTCCTGATGACTTCAGACTATTTTGCAATTGGACTGAATCACGAGTCGGCACCCGTGTCAGTGATCGAACCCTTTGAGTTCGCATCGCACGAGGTGAATTCGCTCTTGGACGAGATGAAGCGGCAGGTCACGTGCGAATGGATGTACCTCGCCACGTGCAATCGTACCGAGATTTACGGGTACGGTCCGCTGGAGGATGCCCAGATGCTGAAGGCCGGCGTCGCCGATCTCGCCGGAGTAGCCTGGCCGGAAGCGTCCTCCTTTTCACTCCATGGGCAGGAGGCCGTAAGTCATATAATAGAGGTCACAGCAGGACTTAAATCACAGGTTCTCGGTGACGTACAGATTCTCAATCAGGTCAAATCGGCCTATCGCCAGGCACACAAAGCCGGTACCGTAAGTACGTATCTGCACAAGCTGCTTCATGTGGCGCTCGCGACGGGAAAGAAGGTCGCCTCTGAAACCGATTTGTCCCGTGGAAATCCGTCTGTGGCGTCACTTGCTACGAGAGTCGCGAGAAGGTTGCTTCACAAATACCTGCGCGACTCGGGGAGAGAAGCCGGTTCAGCATTCGTTATCGGGGCGGGGGAAATGGGGGGACAGATCGCAAAAATCCTGAGCCATGATCGTTCGTTGGAGACGTGGATCTGCAGTAGGAGTCGGAAACGCGCAGATAAGCAGGCTACCCGGCTCGACCTGGCGGTCGTTCCATGGGAAGAACGCATCGATAAACTGGCAGATGTGGACGTCGTATTCGTTGCGACATCATCAAAGAGCTTCGTTCTGGCCGGCCACCAACTACCGGCCAGAAACGGTACGCCACTTCTTGTCGTCGACATTTCAGTGCCTCGAAATGTCGATCCGGCTGCGGCCGATCGCCCGGACTATCGTGTCCTCGATCTGGACGCACTCAAGGCAATCGAAGCGAGCGAGCTAAGAGCACAGGACGACGCCGTGTCAATCGCCCGTTCAATTTGCCGCGAGTCGACGTCATTGATCGACGAATGGGGGCAGGAACAACAACTTTTGCGACCAGCCATTCAGGTGCTGGCTGAAGCATTTGAAACCATTCGCAGGCAAGAACTGGACCGAAATCTTCACCGGATTGACGATCAATATCACGAGGAGGTGGACCTGCTGACCCGCTCGATAATGAAAAAACTATTGGCCATTCCTGTTGTACGGCTCAAAACGAGTGCCGGCAAATCCGATCGCGTACGACAGCAGGCGGCATGCATCGCAGAATTGTTCCGTAGAGATGCTTGCGAGGAGCAGTCTCCCTGATGAATATGTAATACCAATATTTTTCAACCCGCAATGTGAGGCGGGTTACTTCAACGCTGCATGCACGGTTCTAACCGTAAAAATAGGACGGATAATCTGAAGCTTGTCGCAGGAACGCGGCAAAGCCGGCTGGCACTATGGCAAACGGCACGGGTCACCTCCGTGTTGATGGGTGCAGGCCATGAGGTGAAGATTCGGAAGGTGGTTACGACGGGAGACAAGAATCTGGAATCACCACTGGCCGAAATCGGATCGAAAGGCCTTTTTACCACGGAGCTCGACACCGCACTGCGTGACGGCAGCATTGACTTTGCCGTACACTCTCTCAAAGATCTTCCCACATTGTTGCCTGACGGATTGCGCATCGCTGCCGTGGTCAAGCGGGGCGAACCCTGGGATGCTTTCGTTGCCGGTCCCGGATACGACGGAATGCTTGAGACGCTCCCGCCCGGCTCTCGAATTGCCACATCCTCGCTACGACGTCAGGCTCAACTCCTTGCCTGGCATCCGAATTTGAATATTGTTCCTGTCCGGGGCAATGTCGAAACGCGCCTGCAACGTCTTCGAGAGAATGGCTGGGAAGGAATGATTCTTGCGGAAGCAGGCCTGCGTCGGCTGGGATTTGAAGACGCGATACGACAACGCATGCCTGCCGGCATCATGCTACCAGCCGCCGGTCAGGGTGCTATTGCGGTAGTGACGGCAGAAGAATCGCATGACTTGTTCTACCTGTTCAAGGAGTTACTGGATGACCGTGCTACCGGCATCGCCGTAACCGCGGAACGCTCCTTTTTGCGCAAGCTCGAAGGTGGCTGTCAGGTGCCGATTGGCGCTTTTGCACGGGCTGATGAACATGAAGGGAAGGTCTCACTGGAAGGGTGCATTGCCTCCATTGACGGGAGCAATCTTGTTCGGGATAAACTGAGCGGAGCAACCGACGAAGCTGATTCTCTCGGAATTCAGCTTGCCGAAAGATTGTTGTCAAGGGGCGCACGCAAAATCCTGGCCTCTATCAGGCCGGCCGATTCAGCTGAATTACCGGTTAAAACCAAGCCCCTCGTTGTTCTGTTTCGTCAGGCGCAGCCTCCAGATGCTTTCGAGAACGCGTTTGAAGCATCAGGATTTCAGGTGGTTAGCGTTCCGTTGCTAAGGTATACCTTCAAATTGCCTGAAAGCCTGTTTGAGGTATTATCCCATCCGGAAAACTATGGTGGATTGGCAGTTACGAGTCCGAGAGCATTGGACGCGATTGAAGAGCATCCCGAAGCGCTGGAAAGGCTACAGTCGTTGTGGAAGGAACACCCGATATTTGTGATGTCGCCAACGACGCAACGAAGGTGCCATTCACTTGGACTCAGAGCGCTGGGAGCGGAAGCCGGCAGCGGAAGTGCACTTGCCGAATTCATAGCGGAGCATCGCCCTGATCAACCCATCGTCTACCTGTCAGGTCGACCGCGCCGCGAGGAATTCGTAAAGATTCTGACCAAGAAAGAAGTCGACTTCGATGAAATCGTGGTCTATCGGGCATTCGCGCGACAGGATTTCTCCCCTCCCCAGTCGGCAGCCGAATGGGTCGTCTTCTTCAGTCCCAGAGGTGTCCGGATTGCCGCGGAGTCTGCTTCCTCATACGTACAAAACGCCAGGATGGCAGCCATCGGGCCAACGACCGCCGCCATGATGGAAGAACTGGGTTGGCGCGCGCAAGCGGTTGCGCCCATGCCCACTCCGGAAGCAATGCTCTCGGCCATCCGGCAACAAATGAAGGAATGACGAGCACGCACCCGGAGACGAGAAAAAAGTCCACAATGAACGCAAATACGACGCAAGAGCAGCCTGTGAACGATCGAATTTTACGCGCAGCGCGTGGTGAAACCGTGGATCCCGTACCTGTTTGGATCATGCGCCAGGCGGGACGATACCTGCCCGAATACCGAGACATACGAAAAGGACGATCATTTTTCGACACCTGTCGCAATCCGGATCTCGTAGCCGAGATTACGATGCAACCGCTCGAGCGTTTTCCGCTCGATGCCGCAATCCTGTTCTCCGACATACTGGTCGTACCTCAGGCGCTGGGCATGCAGGTCGAGATGGTGAAAGGACGTGGTCCCGTATTCCCGCATCCACTTCGGACGGCGTCAGACGTGAAGCGTCTACAGCCCGAAGGCGCAACCGATCGACTATCATACGTATACGACGGAATCTCCACGACACGGAAGGCACTGGCCGAACGTGTGCCGCTGATTGGATTTTCGGGCGCGCCGTGGACCTTAATGGCGTACATGATCGAGGGACAGGGAAGCAAAACATTTTCGAAAGCGAAGTCGTGGTTGTACGGTGCACCATCCGACGCACACCGGTTACTGGAAGTACTAACGGCTGTTATTGGTGATTATCTCGTTCTACAGGTTGAAGCCGGTGCCCAAATACTGCAGGTGTTCGACTCCTGGAGTGGATTGCTTGGCCCCGAGGTATACCGCGAGTTCGGAACACATTATTTGCGGATTCTTGCGGACGACCTCTCATCACGGGTCCCCGATGTACCTTCCATCATATTTGCCAAAGGTGCCCACTACGCCCTCGAGGATCTCGCAGCGACCTCGTTCGACGTCATTTCGCTTGACTGGACAACCGCGCCGGCCGGTGCGCGAGCACGCGTAGGTAGTCAGACCGCGCTTCAGGGAAATCTCGATCCGTCTGCGCTCTTCGCCACACCCGAGAAGATCGCGCGTCATGCCCGAGAGATGGTCCACCAATTCGGTAAAACTGCATATATCGCTAATCTGGGTCACGGACTTTATCCCAATCACGATCCCGAACATGTGGCCGCTTTTGTAGATGCGGTGCACAGCGCTTAAATCGCCCCGATCACCTGCACCCGCCTGTTCTCGCCCCAAAGCGAACACTATTCAACCCATCGGGAATGGAGCCAATCGATTTTTTGCGACGCTACAAATTCGACGAGCGTCTCGTAACAGGCCGGTATTACCCGGACCGTGCCCTTGCCGTAGAGCCGGGAGACCGGATAGGCATCGTGCTGCTTAACCTGGGTGGACCGTTCCGTCCTGAAGACGTCGAGCCCTTTCTGTACAATCTTTTTATGGATCCGGCCATCATTGATATCCCGGTAAAGGGCACACTGAGGCATTGGCTATGCCGGTTCATCGCTCGGAGGCGTTCAGAGACCGTGAGAGAGGAATATGGTCTCATTGGCGGCGGATCACCCATTAACGAAATCACGGCCCGGCAGGCCCGCACGCTCGAAGCGTATCTCAACACGAATTCAAATCCCGCGGAAGGGCTCACGTTCAAAACTTATGTGGCGATGCGTTACTGGCATCCGACCTCCGAGGAGGCCTGGCAGAAGATGCGCGACGACAACATCAACAAGGTGATACTGCTGCCTCTCTTTCCGCAGTATTCCAAGACCACGACAGGCTCGTCGCTCCACTACTGGTGGACGCTCCGGCAAACGGGTGAAATCGGTGCACTACCAACGATATCCATCACCGAATACGCCGCCCATCCGCTGTATATCAAGGCAATCAATGCCCGGATAGACGAAGCCCTTCTAGACTTCAATCCGGAGAAGCGGGGCCGGGTGGTCCTGCTTTTCAGCGCCCATGGAACCCCGGTTTCCGAGATGAAAAAGCGACGCGATCCTTACTGTTGCTTGATCCACTCCACGGTCGATCGCGTGATGAAGGCGCGTCCGGACAACAGAGCATTTCGCGTATCCTTTCAGAGCAAGGTGGGTCCGGCCGAATGGCTTACACCGAGCACACCCGATGCACTAAAAGACCTTGCCGCATCCGGTCAAACGTCGGTCATTGTGGTACCTGTTGCATTTGTAAGCGACCACGTTGAAACGGTCTTCGAACTGGATATCGAAGTCCGTGATGAAGCGCAAGCCCACGGTATTGAGGATTTCGTCGTATCGGGTGGCCTGAATGACCATCCTTACTTCATCGGCTGTCTGGACGATGTCGTACGTTCTCATCTTGTGCAGACTCAATCATCCGAACCGACACGATCAAGAATCCCCGAACCAACCTGCTTCAAGGCGACCGAAAGAAAAGTTGCATGCCATCAGTGCCTTCGCATCACGGAAGCCAGGCGCTGGGAAGAAACCAGACGAAACATCTGAACCTTCATCTGTTTGCCGATGATGTTCAACGCGTCACAAAAGATTTTGCGCATGCTGGCGACAACGGTTTGGGTTGTCGGCGCTATAGTGCTGCTTTCAAAAGCCTGCTATTTACTGTGGCTTGCCACAGTCTCGCCCATCTCAAACTGGCTGGTTTATGGTACCGCTCTGGGTGGCTCCACAATCGGACTACTAAAAGGACGCATTATTTTTACACGATTTAATAAAAACAATCTCGAGCGAATTAATCAACTCAAACGCCCCAGGATATGGCAATTCTTCAGCTCTGGATTTTTTGTGGCCCTGGCTGCGATGGTGTTTGCCGGAGCCGCCTTAAGCACGCTCGCAGACCACAATGAGATTGGACTTGTCATCGTAGCCGGACTCGACATGGCCATCGGCACAGCGCTCGTGACGAGTATCGATACATACTGGACACTGAACCACCCTTCGGCGACTCGCTCCTGATAGTATCTCGAACGATGCCATTGATCAGCCTATGTCAAAAACCGTTACACCGGCAGGTTCTGTGATGTGAGATCATCCGTCGCCGGATGTAGCGCGTATAGCGAGCCGGCTCTTGTTTTTGGATCGTCACCCCTTGTTTTTGGATCGTCACCCAGAGAATTGTCTTTATTTTGAGCGCAAGTCGTGTATGCTTAACCTGTGCCCATGCAGCCGGGCGCATCTGGGTGCGGCTCATCTCAGGGCATGCGACAGATTTTTGACAGCAGTGTATAGGTTTGAGCACGCATCAGTTCCGGACGCATCCCTTGGTCAGCCCGTCAGATTGCATTTCAAACTACCGGGCATTCTCAAGGTGCGGATCGGTCTTTCGTTCACTTTCACCCACAGCACACATCAATGAAATCAATCCGCAAAGAAGATCTTGACCAGGAAGTTTTTGATCTGTTCGATCTCTACGTCCACAGCGCAATCAGCCGGCGGGAATTCGTTGAGCGGTTGTCCCGATATGCCGTCGGCGGACTCACCGTAGCGGGCATTATTGAATATCTGTCACCAAAGTATGCGACTGCCCAGCAGGTCAAGACGGGTGACGAACGTTTGGACTCCGAAACAATCGAGTATGAATCGCCGAAGGGCGGTGGCACGATAAGCGGGCTGTTGTCCCGGCCCGCCGGCAACGAATCAAAGTTGCCCGGCATCGTCGTCGTACACGAAAACCGCGGACTCAATCCGCATATTGCCGACGTCTCCAGGCGGGCGGCGCTTGCGGGCTTTATAGCGCTGGCCCCCGATGCCCTGTCTCCGCTCGGTGGTTATCCCGGAAATGACGACGATGGTCGGGAGTTGCAGCGACAACGGGACCGCGACAAGATGCTGGAAGATTTTATCGCCGCATTCGAATATCTGAAATCACACCCCGAGTGCAGCGGTAACGTGGGTGTAGTGGGCTTCTGCTTCGGTGGATGGATCGCAAACATGATGGCGGTCCGGGTACCGGATCTCAAAGCGGCGGTGCCTTTTTACGGCGGACAACCCAATGCGGAGGACGTGCCGGATATAAAGGTACCCCTGCTCCTCCATTTCGCCGAGTTGGACACGCGTGTAAACGCCGGTTGGCCGGCGTATGAGGCGGCGCTCAAGGAGCATGACAAAACCTATACGGCCCACATATATCCGGAAGTCAACCACGGCTTTCATAACGACACTACCCCGCGATACGACGAGGAAGCGGCGAAACTGGCGTGGGAACGGACCATTGCCTTCTTTGGCGAGCATCTGCGCTAGTGCACGGGATAGGCATCAAAACAACTGCTACTATGAATGACAATCGGAGCCCGAAATATCTCGACATTGGATTGTTGATTCTCCGTCTGGGATTCGGATTGGGATTCCTTTTCTTTCACGGCTGGGGCAAGTTGATCGGGGGACCGGAACGCTGGGCGGGCGTTGGAGGCGCCATGAGCATGTTCGGAATTGATTTTGGACATGTCGTTTTCGGTTTTCTGGCCGCATTTGCGGAATCGATCGGAGGGCTCCTGATTGCCGCCGGTCTGTTTTTTCGCCCAATGGCCGCCCTGCTCGCTTTCACCATGTTCGTGGCCACACTACGACACATCACCGGTGAAGGCTCGCCTGCACACGCATTGAAAAACTTCTTTGTTGCGATCGGCCTGATCGCCCTCGGACCCGGGAAATACAGTATCGACGCGGTTCTGAGCAAGCGCAAAGCACCCGCGCATGCAGAGTAGCGGCAACACCCGCTCCGGTTCGGCATATTTATAAGTTACTGCGTAACGGCGCCGTTCCTTGAGCCTCCCACGAAGTGTGGTGGGTAGTCGGGCCGCAGGAGCCGCATCCGGATTTTATCCAGGGAGCGCCTGCTTTCGAAACACACCATTGCCATGCGGTCGTACGGCCGGACGGTATCATGCCGATCTGGTCGCCACCAATACTTGAACAATACAAGGTATGCAGCACGCCACAACGATACCGGAACCGTTATTATCGAAATGCCTGTCGGTTTCACTGATCACTGCGGTGTTCTTTTTGACGGGTTGTCAAGTCGAGAATCGGCAGGTGTCCGAAGCCTCATTCGTTTTGGAACAAACGTATTCGCCGGCCGACTCGTTCGATATCGAGGCCGCCCCCGGTCTATCGAATCCCGCAGACGAAGCGTTCGGCGACTATTGGTACCAGGGCGAGGCGGAAATCAGCAGCTACAACCTCGATCAGCCCCGATATGGAGAGATGCGCCGGGGCGAGGCGGTATTGATCTTTGTGACGGAGGACCTGTCGAAAAGCAAGCAGGTAAAGCTGGATAATCCCACCGATGCCGGGGATGACGCCGTCAAAGTCATGAAACTCAATTTCAGCAAGAAGTTCAGCACCGGCATCTATCCGTATTCCATGATGTCTTCGGTCTTTACGCCGGTCTACGGGAATGATCATCCGCGAACGTTGAAAGTGACCACTTCCTCACAGGAGTGGTGTGGTCACGCCTTCACACAAATCAATTTGACGGAAAAAGCCTACCGCATCCAGCAACAGTCCTATTTCGAGAGCGAGGGCGATCGCATCATCAATCTGGATCCCGTACTGCTGGAAGACGAAATCTGGAACAGAATCCGACTCAATCCAGGTAGTTTGCCGACGGGTAACCTCCGTGTTATTCCGGGGACCCTTTACCAGCGACTCGCGCATTCCGAATGGAAAGCATTCGAGGCAAAGGCGGACCTGGAGTCTATCGATGAAAACCGGAAGGCCTACCGCCTGACCTATCCGGAATTGGATCGCACGCTGATAATTCGGTTTGATGCGGCATCTCCATATCAGATCACGGGCTGGGAAGAAACCTATCCCTCTGGACGGGGACCGGGCGCCCGCATGATGACGACACGCGCGAGGCTCGACAAATCGATAATGTTGGATTATTGGAACCGTAACAGCACGTCCGATGCCACCCTTCGGGCCGATTTGAACCTTGATTAGACGAGGTCCACGCGTGCAGAATCCGGGCACTAACTCACCTTGAATCGCTCGGAGAGCTCATCCCAGCGGCTTCGGCTTACTTTAAGTGATCTTCCGTCGTGCATCCGAACCCAGTATTTACCACCGGAGGAAAAGTGAAGCGATTCGATGCGGTCGATACGAACAATCGTGCCGCGGTGAACGCGGCAGAATTCGTTCGGGTCGAGCCGCTCCTCCAGGAGTTGCATTTTCTCCCTTATGACATAGGTATTATCTCCCACATGCAACTCCGCATATGAGCCACTGGCCGTAATGAAGTCTATCCGTTCGACCGGCACAATACGCAACCGGCCCCGGGTATCCACAGCAATTCTTTCCAGATAGCCTTTTGCCGGTGTTGCGGCTTCTATGTCATCACCATCATCCTCCTCCTGGTCTCCCGGGAACAGCCGGGCGATCCGCTCGCGCATCCGCTTGATTTCACGGTTGCCGACGGCCTGTTTCGCCCTGGCGAGCGACTCCTCGAACCGGTCGTCATCGAACGGCTTGAGAAGGTAATCGATCGCCGCCAGATCGAACGCATCTATGGCATACTGGTCGTATGCGGTCACGAATACGATGGCGGGCATATCCTCCGAGCGAATTCTTTTCGCCACGTCGATACCGCTCATTCCCGGCATCTGAACGTCCAGAAATACGACGTCGGGTTTCCATTTTTCGATTGAAACCAGCGCTTCGGTGCCGCCGGCGACGCGTCCTACCACCGAGATCTCCTTGTGCTTGCTCAACAGATCGCCAAGCCGTTGCCGTGCAGCCTTTTCGTCATCCACAATTAGAACTTTCATGGCGATGGCCTTTATTGTCGCCATTACGTGGAGCCGGACCACTCGCTGGTAAACAGATCGCTCGAAGTGTGGAATGGAAGCACGATTTGAACGGTGGTGCCTCCGGCTTCTCGAGCGCTGATGGTTAGCTCGTGATCGCTTTCGTAAAGGCTTTCCAGACGTTCACGGGTGTTCCTCAGGCCGATGCCCTTCTGCATCAGTGACTCGATGTCCGTTCCGGCAGGCAATCCGGTACCGTTATCGGTCACGGCGAGGTGTAGCCTTGCCCCGCGACGTCGGGCGCTGATCGTGATTATCCCTCCGGTATCCATCTCTGCTATGCCGTGTTTAAGCGCATTTTCGATAATTGGTTGCAGAATCATGTTCGGGACAAGCGCTTCCCGGACATCGGGTTCGATTTTCCGCACGACTTCGAGCCGATCTGCAAACCGGATCTCCTGCAACTCCAAATAGTTGTCCACAAATACCATTTCCTTCATCAGCGGGACCTCCGTGGCGTCTGTATCCTGGAGCGAATGCCGGAGAAGGTCACTGAGCCGAGCGATCATATGTCGCGCCCCGCTCGGATCACTCGTTACATAACTCGAAATAGTGTGGAGTGTATTGAACAAAAAATGCGGATTCAGCTGCATCCGGAGGGTCCGCAAGCGCGCATCGGCAAGTTGCACCTGCAACGCCGTCGAGTGGGCACGCAGTTCGGCTGCCTGCGCCAGGAGAAAGGCCGATTCCCGCTGGCGTTCTTGATAACGAATGAAGTAGTCCCGCGCAACGCCCGACGCCAGAATAAAGAGGTACAGGAAAAGCTCGTCTGCGAAACTGATATTGGGTAAAATCCGGTACAAAAACTCTCCCGACTTGTGACGGTTGGGATCCATCGCAACGCGCATCTCGTGCAGCGCATAGTCGAGAAATACGGCAACAACAAATGCAAGGCCCAGATGCAAAATGAGTCGCGTGGCCGTCTTTCCACCCTCGAAGTTGTAGCGACGAGCCAACCAGAAAATGCCCGGAGTGAGCACCATCCAAAACAACGGTTCCAGCGCTCCAACGGAAAAGAGCAACTCCTTCAGATCCGCCAAGGTCGACCCGCCACTTGCGCGCTCATCGAAAATATCCCGCGCCACGGTCATCAGATAGAAACTGGCCCAGAAAACGACGATCAGCCCCATTTCCATCAGGCGCCATCTCCTGTGTGGTAACGATTCCCCGGTTGCTGCCTGGTTTTGATGCTCTACTGTTTGCACTTAGCGCTATCTGTTGCGCACGCGGTTGACCCGGTGCTTCAGCCTTGTCGTGTAAATGACAAATATAGAAACATGATCAAGAGAGGTGCCCACCAAGATTGCAGGCGGAACGCGGCATCCGATGAACCGCACCCTCCTGCTGCAAGCGGTACTACGGACCGGCATAACCTTCCTGCACGTGAGGAAAAAAATGCCGGTTGATTCGTTACATATAGATTGAAGTTCGTGGCACATCAGTGTAACTGATCTCATCAACCGAATCCGGGAGCGGGTAATCTCCCTATATCTTCTGACAGATATAGGGCACGGGTCCGGTTACTCCGGCTAGAGAAGGTCCGGTTCAGTAACCGGCTTTTCACACCCACCTCAAACAAGAAGCGCACTACAGTATGGGCAGTTGGACCTCACATGTCATCGCTTCACTCGCCATATTCGTTACCGCGAATCCGGGCTTCGCGAGTGCACCGGAGGGGCTGCACGCCTTCCCCCCATCCGACATGTCGATTCGGGCGGCGCAGACAAGGCGGTCGGTTGCAATCGACGGGCGAATCGACGGAAATGCTCCTAATCGGCGGCCGGCAACGTCGGAATATGCACCCTATTTCGGAATCATGTCAAAGGTGTCCGGATTGGGACCGTACCGTCCCTCTTCGCCCTGGTCAAGTGCTGCAATGCGTGCTACATCCGCGTCCTCCAGTTCGAAATCGAACAGGGCGATGTTTTCTTTCATGCGCGCCTTGCTGTTTGTTTTGGGAAAAATCACGTCTCCACGCTGAATATGCCAGCGCAGTACTACCTGCGCTTCGGTCCGATTTATTTTCTCCGCGATCGACTTGATCGTCTGATCTCCGAAGATGTGTCCGCGCTTGAGCGGAGACCAGGCTTCCGTGACGATGTGGTGCAACTTGCCGTAGGCCCGCACTTCCTCGTTGCAAAAATGAGGGTGCACTTCGATCTGGTTCACCGCCGGCACGGTATCTGTTTCCCGGCGCAGCCGCTCCAGGTGCGGATTCTGAAAATTGGATACCCCGATCGACCGGGCGCGACCGTCCTGCTTGAACTCCTCCAGTGTTTTCCAGGTGGAGACAAAATCACCGCCGTACAATGTGGGCAACGGCCAGTGTATCAGGAAGAGATCCACGTACTCCATTCTCAGCTTCTCGAGCGTTTCATCAAACGACCGGCGCGCATCATCCGGTTTATGGTACCCGTTGTTGAGTTTACTGGTGACAAAGAGTTCGCCCCGGTCGATGCCTGACGCGTGGATGGCCTTGCCGGTCCCCTCTTCATTTTGATACATCTGGGCGGTATCGATATGCCGGTACCCGACTTCGAGCGCCTCTGCAACCCGGTCGGCTGTTTCCTTTGGATCTACAAGAAATACACCGTATCCAAGTTGTGGAATGGTATGACCGTCATTTAACTGAATTTCTGGGATGGTGCTCATCGATAGGTAAGGTGGTTTGGTAAATAGTACAAGAGGTCTAACGTGCAGCAACCGATACGGATCGGTGGAAAATAAAAACGATCGACGAGGTCCGCTTTCGCTTCATGATATCGATTTATTCTTCATAGATGCTTTCATTATTGCGAGTGTTGAGCAGCTTTTCAGAGACGCAAAACCTGTTGCACTCCTCCTCCCCAGTCTGTACCGTTAATCAAGCGCACACCCAGACCTGTACACCATCCATCCTCCAATCCAATGAATCGCCGACAGTTTCTCGAGGCGTCCGCCGCTACGGCCGCTGCTACCATCGTTCCCCGTCACGTATTGGGCGGCCCCGGACGGGTACCTCCCAGCGACAAGATCGTCACAGGGTACATTGGCTGTGGGTCTCAGGGCATACGTTTGATCATGGAAGCCCTTGGCAAGGAGGATCTCCACATTGCTGCGGTGGCCGATCCCAACCGCCAGTCGGACGACTATCCGACGTGGGGCCCCACCGAACTCAAAACCAAAATCCGGGCATTCCTCGACAAACCGGACTGGGGCGCCGGCCTGAACGACGGCGTCTGTGGACGACTCACGGGAAAGGAACTCGTCGACACGCATTACGGGCGGACACGCGGTTCCGACTACGAAGACTGCCGCGCTTATGCCGATTATCGTGAAATGATGTCGAACGAGGACCTCGATGCGGTCTATGTAATGACACCGGACCATCTGCATGCCTACATCGCCGTACAGGCACTGCGGCAGGGTCTTCATGTCATCTGCCACAAGCCGATGGCCACGGTTCATGAAGAGGCGACGATGGTGCGCAACCTTACCCGGGACACCGGTTTGGCGACGCATATGTTGCCCAACAACGGCGGATCGCCCTATCCCGATTTGATTGCATCGGGTGTTATCGGGAAGGTTCGTGAAGTGCATGACTGGACCGATCGGCCGTTCTGGCCGCAGGGAATGCACGAGTGGCCGGAGGAGGAGCCGGTGCCTGACGGATTCGACTGGGATCTCTGGCTGGGTCCTGCTGCAATGCGTCCCTACAGCCACCAATTGACCCATGCGGTTTTCCGCGGCTGGTACGATTTCGGAGGAGGCCCGCGTGGGGACGGTGCTTCCAGAACCGTCGAAGTTGCCGACGTGCTCAAACTGGGTGCTCCGACAAGTGTCCAGGCATTCCCCAGTCGCTTCTACACCACCACCGACACGTGGCATCGCCAGGTCAACAACATATCGTACCCGCGATCCGAGATGGTTCGCTGGGAATTCCCCGTCCGCGGGGATATGCCCCCCGTTTCCTACATGTACTACACCGGCGGCATGCGCCCGCATACGCCCGACTTGCTCGATCACATTGACGATCTGGGGGCAGGTGGACTACTCTACATCGGCGACGAGGGAATCGTACATGCCGGACGTAACGGAAAGGTATATCTGAACAACGGCGGAACACGCGATATACCGGAAAGTCTCGAGGCTCAACGCGGACTGGACCAATGGATAGAGGCCTGCAAGGGTGGTCCGAAAACCCGCGCCAACTTCGAAAAAGTGTATGATCAAATTACGATGATCAACATCGGCGCCATTGCCCTTCGGTTTGAAGGCAAGCGCCTCACGTGGGACGACGACCGGAAGGCGTTCACCAACGAACCCGAGGCGAACAAGCTGCTGACACGCGAATACAGGGAGGGCTGGGAATTGTCATAGCTCCCGGTTTGGCAGTACGATCTTCAATAACCAGGGATGGCCGATCGTCGGCATCTAACCGCCCTGCTAAAAATTCTGATCAACAATTTTTGTGGATCAAACCCGGGGTCCACGGGCCATTCCAATGTATCGATCACCCCCACCGTAGTACAGGTGCCATTCTCCATTGAACGGCACCAGGGCATTGGAAACGAGCGCCACGGGTATGAATTGGTCCAGTTCCCATTCCAGATCCGCTTCCAGGAAGGGTTTATGGAGCCGGTCGAGAATCTGCGATGGATCTGAACCATCCATCAGGGCTTGACCCAATCCCGACCAGCCCGAACGTACATCCGGAGCTCCTCCGTTTTCCGCCGTCCTGTTATAGGCATTGAACATCAGAACGATACCGTCGTCGGTTAGCAGTGCCACCGCACCGGCTTCGCATGACCCGCTGTCGAAATATCCTTCACGCGTTTCGAACGCCCGTACAGGTTGCCCTTCTGCATCGAGCATGGGCGTCCAGTCGATAAGGTTTTCGGAGGTGGCGATGTAGGATGCAAGACCGTAATACATCCAGTAAACTCCGTTGATTATGACAGGAGTCGGCTGCCCGTCCTCTAACCGGCTGACGATGACCCCCGTTCGATCCCTGACGGCCGGATTCCGGATTTGCTCACCCAATGCCGGTCCCTGTTTTGTCCAGTTGTACAAGTCCGGCGAGGTCGCAAGCATCATGGTATCCGTCTCACCGTTCCAGGCCGTGTAATTGGCATAGAACATGTCCCGGGATTGAATGACATGAATGTCCTCCGTACCTCCCACCCATTCGTGTTCCTTAAACCGGTCGTTGTCCGGATAGAGAACGGGCTCGGGATGCCGTTCGAACGTGACCCCGTCCTCACTAAATGCCAAACCCGTTCGGCACGTCCGGTCCCAATTCTCGTGCTGAACGAAATCGTCCCCACGATACAGCAGGTAAACCCTGTCGTTATGAACGACCGCCGCCGGATTATAGACGTTTTGGGCTTCCCACTGCACCTCACGCTCACTGACCGGACAGTAAAAGGTCGAGGAAGGGTCAGGCTCCAGTACGGGTGCTGTACGTTTTGTGAACGGTCCGATTGCCCAGGCAGGTAGCTGCCGGCTACCGGCATTGAAGGTACTTTTCGCTGAGGAAGCACGACCCCGGCATGCCGCCAGGTTTGCGGCGGATAATGTGGCGAGACTACCCAGCGTTTTCAGGCAGGTTCGACGATCCATAGAAACG
>CAZIIP010000007.1:26700-28390 GCA_964539455.1 uncultured Rhodothermales bacterium | reverse complement strand
GAATATCAGACGACTGGTATCCGGATCTCCTGCGAGACAGGCCGTCGGCGAAAAGACCGCACCCACCATCTCAGATCGCCTGTTCGCGGTCAGTAGGGGTGTGAGCCGGTCGACCTATGGTCCGACACCGACGCACGGGCGACAGCTGGATATTGCAAACACCGAGATGAGCGAGGTGCGGGCGCGCCTGGAAGACCTGGACGGCAGAATGGCCGCGCTCGAGCGAGCGTTGGCGGACGCGGGGGCGCCGGTTTTGGACAGTCGGTAGGAAAGGGTATACGTTAATCTGGAGGAATCGGCGTCCCGCGCCTCGGTCCAGGCATTCGGAAATCTGGTTTGGAGCTATGACGCGGGATACCAATCCAGCAGATAGGAGACTGCAAGATGGTAGCCCGCCTTGCCGAGCCCAGCAATTTGCCCGATGCACGATGCCGCGGTCATGCTTCGGTGCCTGAATCGCTCTCTGCCGTGAATGTTGGAGATGTGCACCTCTATCACCGGAACGTCAATTGCCGCGATGGTGTCGCGCAGCGCAACGGAAGTGTGCGAAAGTCCTGCCGGGTTGATCACGATGCCGTCCACCTGGTCCTTCGCCGCCTGCTGCAGTCGGTCGATCAGTTCTCCTTCGTGGTTGCTTTGAAAGAAAGAAAACGAAATCGAGGAAAAGGCATTCTCCAGACCCCTGTTCAGCTCTTCCAGGGTGAGTCCGCCATAGATGTCAGGCTCTCTGATTCCCAGAAGGTTCAGATTGGGACCGTTGACGACCAGGATGTTCATGATTTGCGGCGACCGGTTTAGGGTACGGTAGCGGAGCTATTGACGGCGAGCTGCAAACCATCGTATCCGAAATGGAAACCGGCGGGCAATCCGGCCTCATCGCGTGCGTGCAGAACGTCGTGGGTCATATGTACAAAGTACGTCTCCCGTGCGCCAATTTTAATAGCGGCATCAATTGCCTGATCGATGCTGAAGTGTGTGGGATGCGGCACCTGTCGAAGGGCGTCCAGTACGAGCGTCCTGGTACCCGCCAAGAGATCCACGGATTCCTCACCGATAGCACTCGCATCCGTGACGTACGCGAAGGGACCGATACGAAATCCCAGGATTTCGATGTCGCCGTGCAATACGGGAACGGGCGTCACCTGTATTCGTCCCGGGGCGTCGTATCTACCTGCAACCTCAAACGGGCCGTGCACCTCGTGTAACGTGAGGCCGGGAGCACTTGGATGCGGACCGTTACCAAATATGTAATCGTATTTGCTCCTCAGCGATGCAGCGGTATCGGGATGGGCGTAACAGGGAATGGGTTGCCTGTTCGAGAACAGGAAAGGCCGTAGGTCATCAATGCCGGAGATGTGGTCGAAATGATGGTGTGTAAACAGGACCGCATCGATGCGATCTACGCCCTTGTTCAGGATTTGGGCCCGGAAATCGGCCGATGTATCGATCAGGATAGACAAGCCGGCCGTTTCGATCAGGCACGAGCACCGTGTACGTTTGTCTCGTGGATCCTCGGAAGTACACGTCTCGCATCTACAACCGATGATCGGGATGCCGACGGATGTACCGGTGCCGAGAAGCGTTACGGTTATCCGACCGGTTTCAGCGTCCTTTTCACTCGTCATCAGGAAATTCCTCCTCGACCACGGAATCCTTCCAGCAAAGCCCAAACCGGCCCCCGCGAAGCCGG
>CAZIIP010000007.1:23420-26690 GCA_964539455.1 uncultured Rhodothermales bacterium | reverse complement strand
CAGGCCGCTTCCAAAGCCGTCCGTACGGCCGGCTGGATGTACAGCGCATCCAGCTCGTGTTCTTTCACAGCGGCCGCAAGAAGCGCGATATGCGCTTCCGACGGATGCTTTCGATTCAAGAGTACGAGTGATTCCTCCTTAATGAGACAGTGCCCCCCGCGGAAGTTGCCGGAATCGTACCGGACGCGGTAGCCCAGTTGTTCAGCAAGTCCGATCAGATCCTTGACGATTTGAGCACTATTCATAGCCTGGAATGAGGTCGCTTTCCGGTCTATTTACCAGTTCAGACCGAGCCGCAGCATATGCATGGTTCCAGAGTAATCATACGCATCTGCGTTCACCTGATCCAGGAATCGGTCTGCGTCGACGTCCCACTGTTGCCATCTGAATCCGTATGAAAGTGACAGGCCATAGCGGCCGAAAAGCCGAAGGAAATTGGCCTGAAGATCTGAATCTACCAGCGTGGTCTCTCCGGCAAATCCTTCAAAACTGCGCAGTGCAAGACCCAGTACGGGCATCACGCGCACCTGCACCTGAAAATCGTCACCGACCCGTCTTTCAACGACCAGCCCCGTACCGATGCCCAATGTCGTGAAATTGAATAGTTGAATTGCCTGATTCGTACGGAGGTCGGACCCTGCGGCCCGGTATCCGCTGTGAATGCCCAGTGGTAAGTAAACCCTCGTCTGACTCTGCCGTGTCAGGAGGATGCCGCTCCACGCATCGAGCGAGGCTTCAATGAGTCGGGTGTCACCCGCCTCTCCGCCGCCCCAGCCGTAGAGAATCGATAGATCGATCCCCGGGCGTGCAAACCTGACGGCCAATGCGGGTCTCGCAAATTCAAACGAAGGATTTCCCGAAGTCACCCCTTCATAGTCGAAATCGACGAGATGGGTACCAATCGAAAGCGACGTTACGGGGCCGAGTCTGTTGGGCTCGTAAGCGAACATTTGGCCGATCAGTGGCCGGTTTGTGGCGAACCAGACCACCAGGATTGTGAGTGGCAGGATTTGTTTCATGCGCCTATTCTCCCGGAAATTCAGGGATTCTATTCCGTGCGTTTTAACTTGCTTTCCCTTTTCCGGATCGTGCTCGCCGGGCCCTTCTGGCACGCGCCAGCGATAGTACTTCACCCGTTTCGGGATGGACACATCGAAACACGAGGGGTGCCATTTTTTCATCCGCCTCTACCTTTATTCGAAGGCCCTTCTGCCTGCCGATCCTCCGAATCCGGCTCGGCAAACCTTTCTTGAGAAAAGCCGCCGTGAACGGGTGTACAAGTATCGTCAACCGTGACTCGTCCATCAATTTACGATACCCGTCGAGCCACCGATCGAGCGCCTCGAGAAACTCTTCGATCGTACGTTCCTTACGGGATTGTTGCCTGCCATTGCCGGAGGAGTCGGCTCGTTCTTTTTCCAGTTCCGCAATGGTCGCCTGCGCTTCCTTGAGTAGTGCCTGATCACGCGCCGCCTTTCTGCCCAACACGTCTCGCGCCTGCTCCTCGTCATGCGTAACGCTTGGGCGCAAGCGCTGCCGCGTGATCTGCATCAGACCGAAATCACTGATCGGGAGGACCTTTGTGACCGCCCGGTCACTCTTGAACTCCTTTTTAATGCCTTCCAGCACTTTTCGCTTATTCGGGGAGTCGCGCATGTCGATAAAGTCGACAACGATAATACCGCCCAGGTCACGCAGCCTTAGTTGTCTGGCGATGAGGCGCGCGGCATCGAGATTCACACGGACCGCATTCTCCTCCTGGGATTTCCCCTTGCCGGCACTTCCCGAGTTGACGTCGATGACGTGCATCGCCTCGGTATGCTCGATAATCAGATACCCGCCGGAGGGCATATTCACCCTGCTCTGAAAGGCCTCCGCCACGCTGTCTGCGATATCTACTTCCTCGAAAATCGGTTCGTCGCCGTCGTAGTGTTTCACGGAATCCGCCATTTGTGGCGCGACGGCACGTACGTAGCTTTTGATGCTTCTGTGCAATCGCTGATCGTCAATAAGAATTCTGTCGTAATCATCGGTAAAGAGATCCCGGACGACAGAGGAAGCCATGCTCACGTCCTTGTGCAACAGGCGTGGTACCTCCTTGGAGGCATTGATCTGTCCCTCAATTCTCTTCCACTTTTCGTGTAGCAATCCCAGATCGGTGTGCAGCGTTTTGGCATCCCTGCCTTCGGCAACCGTTCGGATGATGACCCCGAAGCCCTCCGGTGCGAGGCTCCTGGCAATGGCGCGCAGCCGGCGCCGCTCCCGAATCGACCAGATACGCCGGGAAACCGCAACATAGTCGGCTCTGGGCACAAGTACGAGAAAACGGCCTGCGATGGATATGTTACTGGATACCCGTGTGCCTTTTGTGGCGATAGGTTCTTTAATGATTTGCACCAGAATGCGCTCTCCGTTGCGAAGATACAGCGCAGGATGACCGCCTCCCTTTTTTTCCTTCTTGGAGCGCCGTGCTTCGCGGGCGGTCTCGTCCTTGAGATCTTTCCGCGTGTCGTCGTCGTCCTCCTCGTCGCCTTCGTCGACCGGCTCCATGCCGCCGGTGCTGTTTACCGCCCGCCTGCGTGGCTTCAGCTGCACCGGAAAATTTCCTTTCTGCGCCTTCTCGCCGATCATCTCCAGGAGATGCGGAAAGTTTTCGTCAACGTCCGAAAAGTGCAGAAACGCATCCTGCTTCTGACCGATATCGATAAATGCCGCCTGAATGCTGGGCATCAGATTCCGGACGCGGCCCATGTAAATGTCACCGATCGTCCGAGTGTTTTCGGCGTTCTCAACGTACAGTTCGCTCAGTTGCTTGTCTTCGACGATAGCTATGCGGGCGCGGTCCTTGGTGTTGTTGATAATGATTTCTTTCGCCATCGAGCGACCTCGAATCGCTGTGAGGTCGGCGGCCGGTGCCACGTCCATCCTAACGGAAACGCACAATACGTAACGTTCTTGACCTTTCTGCGCTACAAGATCCGGTTGGTCCCGGTCGCTGTTCTTATCCGCATTGCATGGATCCCAGAACGACCTTTCGCACCGATGCCCAAGCGTTTGCCCCTTCCGGAGGCCCACCGGCCGACAGAATCGTAGTCGAAATTGTCATGCCTTGCGTTGCGACCCTTCAACATGCGTTCGTACCGGTTATCGTCTTGAAGTTCGGGCGAATACGCCCACCCACTTCGGAGATGAACCCACTCCCAACCGGCCGAATACACCTACGGATCATTAAACAAATGATGTAGCGCAACACGAAGATTTCGTGGTGTG
>CAZIIP010000007.1:0-23410 GCA_964539455.1 uncultured Rhodothermales bacterium | reverse complement strand
ATTAAAATAGGCAAGAGCGAAAAATGATCCGACCCACAGGATTATCTCACGCATTATCCGGTTGATACCCGAACACGGGGCGGATTGCCGGTGACTCTTTTATACCGGAACCTGGGATTCCCGGTTGGCATACAGCAGATCAAATCAAAATCCCGTATCATCGCGTGCAGGGATCACCGGGATAGAAGAACAACCACGCGTTCCGTCTGTCATTGCTCACGCAGGCCTTTTTTCACCGAATTGAGGGTCTGATTATCACCGCATCCATGGAAGTCTCGTCACCGCAGGAACCACGCTCAAAATGGGTTCGGTTTTTCAATTCGAGTGTTGGACGAAAGTACCTTACCGGCGTTACGGGAGTCGCTTTGGTGTTGTTTCTGATTGTTCACCTGCTAGGCAACCTGACGCTGTTTGTACCGGATGGCGGAGAGGCATTTAATGCCTACGCATACAAGCTCCACAGCCTGGGCCCGCTCATCCTCGTCGTTGAGCTGGGGCTCTTTGCGGTCATTCTGTTGCATGCGGCGATCGGTGTGGCAATCTGGATGGGGAAGCGAAGGGCCCGACCCGAGGGGTACGAGAAGTACAAATCCGTTGGTGGCGCGAGCAAGCAGGGTTTGAGTTCGAAGTCGATGATCTGGACGGGCATTGTCATGTTCGTTTTTCTAGTGCTCCACATCAGTGCCTTCCGGTTCGGGTTGGGAGCCGAGTCCCATCCGCCGGTGATGATCGACGGAAACGAGGCGCGAGACGTTTTCAGTATCGTTCGAGACGCTTTTCAATTGGAGGGTTTGGTCATCTTTTATCTGCTGACCGTATCACTTGTCGGTTTCCACCTCCGGCACGGCATCTGGAGTGCGCTCCAGTCGCTCGCGGCCATGCGACCCAAGGCATCGCCTCTGGTGTACAGCGTCGCGTTCGTGCTCGCCGTTCTGCTTGGACTGGGCTTCTTCGTGCTCCCGATCTATATCTATTTCGTCTATTAGACGGCGCAAAATGCGCCTGCACCTATATGCGCACAAGCATGCAATCCACCCGACTCGATCCTAAGGTACCTAGTGGCCCGCTTGAGCAGAAGTGGCAGCAGTATTTACGGGATGTCAAACTGGTGAGTCCTGCGAACAAACGGAAGTACAAGCTTGTTGTCGTCGGCACCGGTCTTGCCGGGGCCTCCGCTGCTGCGACGCTTGGCGAACTCGGCTATAATGTCAAGGCCTTTTGTATCCAGGATTCCGCCCGGCGCGCTCACAGCATCTCTGCCCAGGGGGGCATCAACGCCGCCAAGAATTATCCGGGCGACGGGGATACGGTCTGGCGTCTCTTTTACGACACGATCAAAGGAGGCGACTACCGGTCACGCGAAGCAAACGTCTACCGCCTGGCGGAGGTCAGCAATCAAATCATTGACCAGTGTGTGGCGCAGGGCGTCCCTTTTGCGCGTGAATACGGTGGCCTGTTGTCCAACCGGTCATTCGGCGGTGCCCAGGTCTCACGTACCTTTTATGCGCGCGGCCAAACCGGTCAGCAATTGCTGCTGGGTGCTTATGGAGCGCTCAACCGGCAAATCGCAGCAGGCACCGTAGAGATGTTCGAGCGACGCGAAATGCTGGATCTCGTGGTCGCCGACGGGAAAGCGCGCGGCATCGTAACCCGTAATCTCGTCACCGGTGAAATCGAGCGGCATGCGGGAGATGCCGTATTGCTCTGTACCGGTGGCTACGGAAACGTCTACTATCTCTCGACCAACGCCAAGAATTCGAACGCTTCGGCTGCGTGGCGTTGCTACAAGCGGGGGGCACTGTTCGCCAATCCCTGTTTTACGCAGATTCACCCGACATGCATTCCGGTATCCGGAAGCTATCAGTCGAAGCTCACGCTGATGAGCGAGAGTCTGCGGAACGACGGCCGGGTCTGGGTGCCGAAAAAGAAGGGGGATACCCGACCTGCACGCGAGATTCCCGAGGAGGACCGGGATTACTATCTCGAACGTCGATATCCGAGCTTCGGAAACCTGGTTCCGCGGGATGTCGCCTCAAGAAACGCAAAGGATGTTTGCGACGATGGACGCGGCGTGGGCGAAACCGGGTTGTCGGTGTTCCTGGATTTCCGTGATTCGATCAAGCGATTGGGAAAGGACGTCATCGAGGCGCGATACGGAAATCTGTTCGAGATGTACGAACGCATCACGGATGAAAATCCGTACGAAGTCCCGATGCGCATTTATCCTGCCGTTCACTACACCATGGGCGGCCTTTGGGTGGACTACGAACTCATGACCACCGTACCAGGGCTGTACAGTCTTGGAGAGGCCAACTTCAGTGATCATGGTGCCAACCGCCTTGGGGCCAGTGCACTCATGCAGGGACTCGCGGACGGATATTTCGTCATCCCGTACACACTCGGCAGATATCTGGCCGATACCCATATCGAAGCCATAGACGAAAGGCATGAGGCCTTTGATGCCTCCGAAGCGTATGTGCGCGAGCGCATCGAGCAACTGCTCGGTGTTCACGGCAAAACTACGGTGACGGAGTTCCACCGCCGGCTTGGAGCCGTCATGTGGGATCGCGTTGGCATGTCACGTTCGTCCAAGGGGCTTACGCAGGCGGTCGACGAAATTCGGGACTTGCGTGACAGCTATTGGAATGACATCTGCGTTCCCGGCCCCGACACCCTGCTGAACAAGAACCTCGAGTACGCCCTTCGTCTAGCAGACTTCCTCGAACTCGGGGAGTTGATGGCGCGGGACGCCCGCGACCGCGAGGAATCCTGCGGCGGCCATTTCCGGGATGAGTACCAAACGGAAGAAGGCGAAGCACGGCGAGACGACGAGCGGTTTACACATGTTTCGGCCTGGGAGTACGCTCCGGACACGGAGGACGGTGTTCGACTGGAAATCGAGCCGCTCGAGTTTGAAAATGTTGAATTGACCCAGCGCAGCTACAAGTAGCGGTTTGGTCGGCAAGCGGAGCATACCACCCGAAGCCGATTCCGCAAAGGCACGCACAACGGCCATACGCACATGACCATTCATCTGAAGGTTTGGCGACAAGAAAACAGCGATGCAAAGGGACGTCTCGTCGATTATACACTTGACGACGTCAGCTCCCACATGTCTTTTCTGGAGATGCTCGACCTGCTCAATGAGCGGTTGCTCAAAAATAACGAGTTGCCGGTCGAATTCGATAACGATTGCCGTGAAGGCATCTGCGGATCCTGCAACCTGGTCGTCAACGGACAGGCCCACGGCCCCCAGGCGCGCACCGCGGTCTGTCAACTCCACATGCGCCGGTTCAAGGATGGGGATACGATCGTGGTCGAACCCTGGCGGGCACGGGCGTTTCCGGTGCTCCGCGATCTGGTCGTCGATCGCACCCCGATGGACAGAATCATGCAGGCCGGCGGATTTGTGTCGGTCAATACCGGTGCGGCGCCTGATGCGCACGCAGTTCTGGTGGAAAAACCGGCAGCGGAAGAAGCCATGGACTATGCGGCATGTATCGGCTGCGGCGCATGTATCGCCGCCTGTCCCAATTCCTCCGCTTCCCTGTTTGTAGCGGCCAAGATCGCCCAACTGTCGCTTTTGCCCCAGGGCGGTCCCGAACGGACACGCCGGGCGCTCGGTATGGTAGGACAGATGGAAATGGAAGGTTTCGGCGATTGCTCCAACCACGCGGAGTGTGAGGCGGTTTGCCCGAAAGGTATCTCCATTCGATCGATCGCTATTATGCGGAAAGAGTTTCTAAAAGCAACCATTGCGTCATAGGGCGGATTCGGAACCGAAGATCCCCAACTTTGTCATACTGATGCCCCTAATGGGCAATTAGATAAACCTTAATTACCGCTTGCCGCCCCCTGTCGTATCAAACGGCAGGGGGTGTTTGTTTGAAGCAACAGGTTTCGACGGAACGGTGAACGTCCTCTTCGTCACACACTCCTTTCCCCCTCGCAGGTGCCCGATGGAAAGCCTCGGAGGCATGCAACGGGTAGCCGTTGACCTGCATGCAGCGCTTGATGCACATCCGGACGTCCTGCTCTTCGACCGTGTCTTGAGAGGTTCGTGGAAATGGCGCCACGTGAATGCGGCCCGGTTTCTCACGGGTTCATTTTGGATCATTCCATATATGATCGAGCACCATCAAATCGACGTTGTGGTGTTTTCATCAATGGTGACGGCTGCGGCTTCCCTTCCCATCGCAGATGATTTCAGACGTGCGAATTGCCGGACCGTGGTGATTGCCCACGGTCTGGACGTGGTAACAGATGCGCGTTTCTACCAGAAGTGGATCGTTCCGCGTGTATTCCGCATGGTTGATGCCGTCGCTCCCGTCAGTCGTGCAACGGCAGCGGCCTGCGCCGAACGGGGGCTGCCGGAAAACAAAATCCACGTCGTGCCCAACGGAATCTCACCGGACCGATTTTCGGATGTGACGCCGGATGAAAAGGGTCTACGCGCGCTGGGAGGAGTTTTGCCCGAAGGAGCGTTTTTGCTGTGCAGTCTCGGCAGGCATGTCGAGCGCAAGGGATTTCACTGGTTTGTGGACGAGGTCATGCCGCGATTGCCCGACCATATTTACTACTGGATCGGGGGCGAGGGAGAAACGACCTCCCTTATTCAGGAGGCGATCATCCGCCGGGAACTTGGGGAACGCGTGCGGCTCTTAGGGCGCATTCCATACGCCCAGGTAAAGGCCCTTTATCACACGGCTGACTGTTTCGTTATGCCCAACATTCCCATTGCGGGCGACATGGAGGGATTTGGCGTCGTAATGCTGGAAGCCGGCCTTTGCGGCCTTCCATCCGTCGCCGCTCGCATGGAAGGCGTAGCCGACGTATTACGGAACGGGGTAAGCGGGTACTACGTGAATCCGAAAGATGCGAAAGCGTTCGTTCAAATAATCGAACGACTCGATTCCGAACGGGCGGCACTTCGAACGCTAAAGAGAACAACGCCGCGCTATGTGCGCGACACCTTCAGCTGGTCAACTGTTGCCGACCGCTTCGTTGGTATCTTTCGACAACTCACAGACGATCGCCGAGCAGGCGGCTGAACAGGGTTGTTCAGCCATCCGATTCCTCGGGCCGCCTTTTGTGCCCCCTGTTTTCGATGAACTGCAACAGCGCCGGCAGTACGACCAGTCCGGCAATCAGTACACTGCCGATTCCCATTACGGCGAGTTGACCGATCGAATTCAGTCCGGGATGGTGTGAAAACAGCCACCAGGCAAAGGCGACCAGCGTGGTGAGCGAACCGACAAAAACGTGTTCACCCGTACTCGACAGAATGTGTCTGATCGATCCCCGGCCGTCCTCGATGAAACGATGCACGATATGTACCCCTCCATCCACGCCGATGCCGAGCATTGCGGGCAGGACCACGAGGTTATAGAAGCTGAGCTGAACCCCTGTGGCCATGAGCAGCCCCACCATCCAAATTACCCCTATCACAAGGGGAAAGAGTGCCAGGAGGGTGTAACGCCACGAGCGAAACGTCAGCAGCAGAATGAGCAGCAGCACGCCGCTGGTGAGAACGATCATCAACGGACTCTCGTCCAGCATGAGCCGTAGCATGTTTGCCGCGACAATGGAAGTCGAAGCCGCCGTGTACGTGCGCCCATTCGGCATCTCCACCGATCCCACGTCCTTGGCAAATTCCATGGACAAACGTCCGTCCGACAGGCCCACGGAGGGATACACGATCACGTATTTCCCCAGTGTACCCGATTTGCTGGTGAAAATCGTCTTTAGAAAGTCCGGCACCGAATCGGCTGGAACGGGCGAGGTGGTTCCCGCCGCCTTTCGAAGTCGCTCGACGTCGGTTGACCCTAGTGCGCGAAGAAACGGATCGTCCAGTAAGCGCCTGATTGTTTCCAGATGCTCCAGGCGCGTTTGTTGCTTGTCTGGACGGATCGGATAGCGTTCCTGGAGACTCTCGATCGACAGAATGGTCGGTGACGTGGTGTCGGCCTCCGCACGGCGCCGAAGCTCCTGCGTAACCCTGGAAATGTCCTCCAGACTGTCCACAACGATAAACGCCGGATTCCGTCGTCCTGACGGATAGACCTCCGACTCCTTTGCTCTCAAGGTATCATATGCAGGGAAGTGTGGCTCGAGTTTGCCGAACTCGTACTCGAAATGGAGCCGCGGAGCAGCGACCAGACCGGCGACCGTCAGCACGGCTGCAACCGGTAGAATGAACCGGATTCCAGGATAGGGTTTCCCGGGTCCGGGGGGATCGAACGGCTCGGCACGGGCGAGGTCTTGTTCGGGTAGCACCGCGTGAAGGCGCTCGGCAACAATGAGAAGTGCCGGAAGTACCGATAACATGGCTATCATGGCCGAAAGCACGCCGACACCGGCAATTACGCCGAACTGACTGAAGCCCTGAAAATCGGCGATGACCAATACGAACAAGGCCGCAGCCGTAGTAAACGCGGATACGGCGATGGCCGGTCCGGTCTGCATGAAGGTTCGCTCAATTGCCTCTCTGACGTAAAATCCCCGTGTACGCTCTTCGAGGTATCGCGCATAAAAGTGGATGCCGTAGTCCACTCCGAGCCCAAACAGCACGAGGACCAGAGTGGAAGTCATGAGATTGAGGAAACCGAACACCCAGGCGGCAAAGCCGAAGGTCCAGGACAGGCTCATCGCGAGCGGGAGAGCAATCAAAACAGCGGTCAGCGGCATTCGCCTGACTTCCAGCCAGATAAGCGACCATCGGTCGCCATGCCCCCGCCGGGCGATGACGCCCTTGTATACGAAGTAAAACAGGACGATGAGCAGTACCGTGGTCAAGCCACCACCAAAGGATCCGATCACATCGCGCCGAATCGCACGCACTTCCACGAGCGGTCGCTGGAAACTGCCGCCGACGGACACTTCCATGTCAGGATGGTAGGCGGACGGTTTCATTTCCCGGGTCGCCTCCTCGACGGAACGGTAGAGGCGCGACACGAAACCGAGATTTGTCTGCTGCCCGCTGGCATAGAATCGCAACACGAGTGTCGTAGAGTCCGCCGACACCGGGTATTCACGCGGTATGATCGTCTCGTACGCCTCAACCAGTTGCATCGGCAACGCGTCCGCGCTCTCATTTCGCGTGTGGAACGGAAGGGGGCTGTTCGCCCGCACCTTCTGACGAATCAGATACCGCTCCAGTTGTTGCAGTTCGTTCTCGGTCGCAAAATAGAGGGCGTTGTTCTCGAGGAACTGGGTGTCCTTTCGATAGTCGACCCGGACAAGCAGCGGTTCCGAGGTTACGCTATCCCGAAGGCCCAGCAATCGCGGGATAAGTTGATCGGCGTAGGCCACATTGGCATCGAAGGAGGGGCTTTCGATAATCACCGAAATAGCGCTCTCACTCCCGACCGTCTCGCGCAGATGTGTAAGTGCCTGCACACTCGGTGAGGACCTCGGCAAGAGCCGAGCCAAATCGGTGTCGATCCTTAGCTGAACGGCTTGATAGGCCCCAAGCACCGAGATCAGCCCTGCAACCAGCAGGGTCACCACGGGACGTCTCTCGATCCATAGGATGAAAGGCCGGATTATGCTGAATAAGCGTGTCATTCAGCCCGCTTACGAAATGAGAATTTTTCGTTCCATGGATGGCGTCATTTGTTGAATTTTTGCGCATGCATATAAGGGGGGCCCACCCCAACCGCCTGGTTGAACCGTGCGGTTGATCTGCACTCAGACTTCGCCCTCGTCGTTCTCCGCCTCACGCTCAAGATCGATTGCCTCGAGATCTTCAAGACGTACATCTTCCTTATGCATTCCAGGTTTACTGAAGGAAGTGTAGGTGTAGACAATAATATTGAACACCTTGTCAAGGATCGTCTTTGAAAGCAGCAGTGCCGCCACCGAGGCAGACGATATGCCCGTATAGGCAGCCATCTCTACGCCTACACCAACAAATATCAGGTCCTTGTTCGATACGACCGGAATCTGATTTATGAAAATGAAGATACTCACGAGTATGATCCAGCCGTCAAAGCTGACATGCGGGTAGACCACCGCCCATTGTGCGACCTGGAGCCCGAAAATGAGCAACATGCGCATCACGTGGGTTCCAAATGCCAGTGCGGTTTTTCCACCGGACAGAGAAAAAAACCGCCGCCGAATTCTGAATCCCACTACGAAGGCAATCATAAGGACGATTCCGCCAACGATGACGTACTGCAGCCACTCCAGGTCCGGCGTATGCACAAACGGTAGCTTGTCGGTCACAAGGAAGATGCCCAGCAATACGAACGAAGTGAAAACGGAGGCGAATGCCGAAAGAATGGTGACGTCTCTAACCGTACGTGCCAGCCGTTTGGCCGGTAGATCGATGCGCTTTCTGGCCCAGAAATAGAGGTACAGGTCGCCGGAGTAGGCCAGTATGTCCAGACTGTAAACCCGCTTGCGCAAGAACACGGGCAGCGTGCGCAAAACCGGAATCCGCCACAAAGTATGGTAGATCACCGAATCGGCCGCCGGGAATACCATGTAGAGAAGCGCCCACAACGCATAAAACCAACTGTTTGTCGGGAGCGCACGAACAATATCACCCCACCCGATAGCCGTAAGCCGGTAGAGCAAAAATGCAATGATGGCAAGCAGAAACGCAATCCGGCCAACCCGGGTCAGACGTTTGCCTGAGGGCGTCTTGCTCCAGGCCGCCCATCGCGCGCGGATTTGTCGGAGTTTCATGTGGGACCGTGGTGGAACTCTTCATCAACTCTCATATCGACCAAGGGTTCGCGCTCAAACGTCACACCGGTCGATTCCGGCCTACAATGGAGATGTTCGCAATGAATCTTGTATTTTGCACATGATCGGGCAAATCCGTCTGCAAATTTCATGGCGCACACATACGATTCAATACAGGTCGGAGATCAACACACGTGCCGACACTTTATCTCGCGTGAGGATGTCGAAACATTTGCAGGAATCACCGGCGATGACAATCCCATCCATGTGGACGAAGCATACGTGAGGAACACCCGCTTTGAACGGAACGTCGTTCACGGCGTGCTGCTTCTGGGGGTTATTTCCAAAGTACTCGGTCACCATTTCCCGGGTCCGGGATCCATTGCCGTTTCCATATCCGTCAAATTCATCCGTCCCGTCTACGTTGATACCGAGGTACTCGTTACCGTTAAAATCGTTGACAAGGTAGAAAGCAGAAGACACATCAAGGGCAAGGTCTCCGTTCGCGTCGGAGACAAACTGGTGCTTGGCGGAGAGGCATCGATCGTCCCCCCGGGCGAATGACACCGGGCCATTCAGCCTTTTTATGGAACCTGTCCACTTTTTCCTTATCTATATTTATAACTTGATTCCACTTGCCACCTTGCCGGGCGATACAATAATACCACCGGCAAATCATCGTGTGCGAGTGACATTGAACTTTTCTCCAAAAACTTCAAAAGAGGAATTCGAATGGCTATCGCAAAAGTAATCGAAGTTATTGCCGAATCGGAAAAGAGCTGGGAGGTCGCCGCCCAGAAAGCAGTTGACGAAGCCGGCAATACCGTCCGAGGTATCAAACACGTCTACATCAAAGAAATGACCGGAATCGTCGAAAATGGCAAGGTGACCAAATACCGCGTGAATGCCAACCTTACGTTTGTCGTAGAGTAGGTTTGGCGCTTCCGGTCAACCGTCCCCAGGTGCCGGAACGACAAGATCGACCCAGACCGGAAAGTGGTCGCTCGCCGGCCCTTCATCCGCATCATAGCGGTATACGGAACCGCCGGTGACCTCCAGATCCATAGAGGGCAGTACGTAATCTATGCGCAGTCCCCATGCAGACGTGTCGTCATCATCCAGAGCCTCTTGCGTCATGACAGCCTGCGGTACGAATGTGCTGCTCATGTTCGGCGCCGAATAGAGGAGGTTTTTAATGGGGTTACCGATTGAATCGCCCTCATCAGGATCCGCATTCAGGTCGCCCATCACTACGAATGAGCCTCCGGTGAATCCACCGGACGTGCCCTGGTCGTCCACGATGTAGCCGGCGCCGCTCAAATAGTCGTGCCAGAAGCGTATCTCATCATGGTTGCGTAACCGGTTGCGTTTTTCGGCCCCGTCAAATGCAGGTGGCGTGGGATGACTGCACAGAAAGTGAATGGTCGCACCGTTCGGCATCTCGACGGGGACGTCTATGTGGGTTTTGGAGCTTAGTCGCATCTCGTTCCACTCGGCATCCGAATACCAGAAGCGACCCGTCTCCGGATCCTCAGGTCGCAACGCTCCCGGCATCTGCGACCACCTGAAGTGTTGAAATGTGCGGATTCGGTCGTGCAGCACGGTCAGGGTATCAACCACAAGCAATGTCATCGCATACTGGCCCGGAAACATGCCAAACCCCCAACTGTCGTTACCATATGCCCTTCCTTCCTGGGTCTGCGGAGCCGGCGCACCATCGGGACCGGCGGAAGGCACTTGCGGAGGATCCGTAACGGCAACGCCGTTGTTGTCCAGATCGAAACCCGACGCCAATCCCGTATTGCTGGGCGTCATTACTGCCTGGTAGGTGACGGGATCGCGTTCGGGACGCTGTGCAACGGCCAGATAGGCATCCGCCAGTCGTCGTCCGTTCTGTCCCGGCCCTGTAAGCGCGTCATAGCCGGCTACGCCTTCCTGGTCATAGGCAATTTCATTGATCAGAATAACGTGCGGCCTCAATTCCTGAATGATCGCCGCGATGCGCGAAAGCCGCGGATGGTCCGTACGCCTCAGATCGTCCGTCCGTATATCCTCGACATTGAATGTGGCTACACGCAGCACAACCGATCGGTCGGCCGCGCCGTCGTCACATGCCGATGCGAAGACATACAGCACGGTACAAACAAGGAAGCGCACGTCACTCAGAAAATGCCGGTGACGGTCAGGTCCCGGCATGAGGGGTGTAGAGGAAAAAGGCTGGCTCATTTGAAGTTGATCGTAAGGGAGCCGGCAATGAAGCCGCCTCACCCGGTCCAAGGCTCCGTTCACCGGTTCCGGCGTATCGTTGCCGACAGGGTGTGCACGTAACCTATATGGGCACGGATGCGAGAGGTTGGTTATTGGCCCTCGTCGGCGGATTCGGCTCGCGCAGCAGGTCTTGCTCTCGTGCATACCCGATGCATGCCTTGACGAAAGCCGCAAACAGCGGATGAGGCCGGCGGATGGTTGTCCGATACTCCGGGTGAAATTGTACCCCGACAAACCAGCGTTGGTCGGGAAGTTCAATCATTTCAACCAGATCTTGCTCGGGATTAATACCGGGGAATCTCATCCCGTTTTCGTAGAGCTTATACCGAAGCGTATTGTTGACCTCATAGCGATGCCGGTGCCGTTCGCGGACGAGCTCTGTCCGGTATGCATCATAAACTTTGGACTCCGGATCAATTCTGCAGGGATAGCCGCCCAGTCGCATGGTGCCACCCTTATCGCTAATACTTTTCTGCCCTTCCATGAGATCGATGACCGGATAGGCGGTATCCGGGTCGAATTCGGTCGAGTTGGCGTCCTTCCAGCCACAAACGTTTCGCGCGAACTCGATGGTGGCACACTGTAGTCCGAGACAGATTCCCAAAAAGGGCAGGTCTTGCTCGCGCGTGTACCGGACCGCGGCCACTTTTCCTTCGATTCCCCGGCCTCCGAAGCCCGGTGCTACCAAAACACCTGCAACATCTTTCAGCTGATCCGCGGCATTGTCCACGGTAAGTGCATCCGACAGCACCTCCACGATCTCCACCTGGACGCCCTGGTACGTGCCTGAAATGATGAAACTTTCCTTGATCGATTTGTAGGCATCCTGATGTGCTACGTACTTCCCGACAAGCGCAATTCTCACCATCGCTTCGGGATTTTTGTGGCGGCGCAAAAACTGCTTCCAACCTTCCAACACGGACTCCGATGCCGCCGCACCGTTGCCGGCGGGATCTTTGCTCATTTGCAATCGCTCGCAGACGACATCGTCTAGTTTCTCTTTTTGAAAGAGGAGTGGCACCTCGTAAATGCTCTCGGCATCCAGCGCCTGAATAACCGCCTTCTGCTTGACATTGCAGAAGAGCGCGAGCTTACCACGGACCTCATCGGTCAACGGTCGTTCCGAGCGACATATGAGCAGATCGGGCTGCACCCCGTGTGACAACAGGGTCTTTACAGAATGCTGCGTCGGCTTCGATTTGAGCTCTCCCGCCGCCGCGAGGTATGGAATCAAGGTCAAGTGCGCTACACAGGTGTTTTCCCGTCCCAGCTCGATTCCCAACTGCCTTATGGCCTCGATATACGGTTGGCTTTCGATGTCTCCAACCGTGCCCCCGATCTCCGTAATCACGACGTCGTATTCCCCGGTGTTGCCCAGTGCCAGAAGCCGCTCCTTTATTTCGTCGATGATGTGCGGTACCACCTGCACCGTTTTGCCCAGATAGTCACCCTGGCGCTCCTTGGTAATCACTTGAAGATATACCTGCCCCGTCGTCACGTTGTTGAGCTGGTTCGTTGGAACGGCAAGAAATCGCTCGTAGTGACCCAAGTCGAGATCGGTCTCCGCACCGTCGTCGGTTACGTACACTTCTCCGTGTTCGTAGGGATTCATCGTCCCGGGGTCGACATTGATATAGGGATCGAACTTCTGGATGGTCACCCTGAGTCCGCGTTCCTCGAGCAGAAGCCCCAGCGAAGCTGCGAATATCCCTTTACCAAGCGAAGAAGTAACTCCGCCGGTCACGAAGACATACTTCGTTTCCATGATGGACTGACGTTGGTGGTGACTGGGCGCAAAGGGCCGGGCACTTCGGATGATGCATGCCGCAGAGTGCCGGTCAAGAATTGTGTGGCAAGTTACACCCTGAAACCAACTTATGAAAACGAATTAACGGATCTGTTGTCGGTCCGGCGGGCGCCGTGCAATAACGTGTAGTCCGGTCCCCGTGTCTTTTCGCAGTCTCACGTCGGCTGCATTGAGCAAAATGCCGATTGGAAGCGCCGCCACATAGTAAGGTGCAAGAAGGACCATAAACAAAAAGGAGCGCGATAGCAGCACCATAGGCCATTTGACCATTATTCGCCACCCAAGGCTGCCGGCCGCACCATAGCTATACGTTGATGCAACCGTGTCGAGGCCGGCACGCTGTAGCTTATCGGCCATTTCCTCGGCGCTATAGCCGTCTCGGACGTGTTCGCCGATAAAGCTTTTTTCGTCCGCCCCGTGCACGTCCGATCCACCCTGGTCGGACGGCGTATTTACGATGACGTGTCCTCCCGAACGGAGCAGTGAAAAGAAATTGCGGAAGACGCGCTCGTCTTCCACGATGTGTTCCATGACATCCACGGCGAGTATGAGGTCGAACGGTATTCCCGGAATGAGCCTTGTCAGATCCGCCTTTTCAAATGTGACACGGTCCCCATATCCGGCACGACCCGAATATGCACGCGCGTCCTCCAGATAGTCTTCCTTGATGTCAACGGCATGAATAACGGCATTCGGGTAGCGTCGTGCGACGTAGTCTGCCCATTGTCCGAATCCGGTTCCTGCATCCAGCATCCGAAGCCGGACGCGTCGATCGGGAAAAAGCCTGTGGATGGATCGCCGGACGTACCAGTTCCGCAAGAAAACCAGCCCGAGCATCCAGTAGAACAGTTTTCTCAAAAGCGGCCGGGTAGAAACCGCAGAGCCTAGTCGGTCTTTTACGGGGTCGTATTCCACAATCTGGCGACGGTCGGTAACGCTTGGTGTAGGTTGGCCTTCGGAAGGAATCTTTTAGCCGGCATGGGCGACGAATCTATCGAAGAGATTGGTAAACCTCTTCCACGATAACTTCGATGCTTGCTCGGCGGCACCCCTGGTCAGCATTGTGCGATCAGATTCGAAGAACCGGTGGACTGCGAGCGCGAGTGCTTCGTGGTCGTCCGGGGCCGCGATGAATCCGGCTTTGCCGTCCGGAACGGTTTCGGGCAGGCCTCCGACGTTGGTGACCACGATCGGTTTCCTGAAGAACAGAGCGATGTTGGACACGCCGCTCTGGGTGGCAGACCGGTAGGGTTGCACGACCAGATCGGCGGCCGAATAGTACAGGTGCACGCGCTCGTTCGGGATGTATTCGTTCTCGAGCCGTACATGCGGTTCAAGCTTTAATTCCTTTATGCGCTTTCGGATCATCTCTTCATCGTCGTAAAACTCTCCTGCGACCAGAAGCTGCACGTCGTGTTTCTCGAGAATTGCGGGCATCGCCTCGATCAGTACATCCAGTCCCTTGTACCGTCGGACGAGTCCGAAAAACAGAAGCGTGTCCTTTTCCGGCAAGTTCAGTGTGTCGCGAGCGATGTGCGGCGGGACCGGCGCATCGAAAATGTCATAAATTGGATGAAAGGCCGTCAGGATCCTCGCATTGGGGGCTCGTGGCTTCAGTTCCGCAGTGCTATCCGCCGAAAGGGTGACAAAACCGTCGCAAGCCTTCGTCAGCCGCTTGAATAACCGGTTGCCAAAGGGAAAACGACCATGCGGTGCGACATTGTGGAGCAAAAGCACAATTTGTGCATGATTCCGGGCATGTTTCCGGTATGCACGGAGCACACCCAGATAGGCGGGTACGAAGAATGGAAGCCAGTAGCAGCACACCACGACGTCCGGCTCCGCCTCCGCTATTGCGCGCCCGGCTCGTTTCCACGTCGCCGGACGTACGGAGTCGATGATGCGTGCGGGTCCGGCTGGTAGGTCCCAGTTTCCGTCTTCGGTTTGTGACTTGCCGGGAAACAGAACGGACGGATACTGCCTGGAAAACGTATAGACGGACACATGATGCCTGCGCGCCAGCTCCTGATACCACCGGTTGGTGAAATGCGCAATTCCGCCCCGGTAGGGATACGCGGGACCGATAATCGCAATGTGGAGCCCGGAATCATGCTTTGTTCCAGGTGGCATTCGTCTCATCAGGTCATTCTGGCCCAATGGAGGTTACGTCACCGCATTCGGCGACGAATCGGTCGTCTCGACAATCCCGTACGTCGACGTCCGCTCCATTCTGGGGCGGATAATCATCTCACCCAAAAGGCCGGTGAGGAATAGCTGCGCGCCCAGAAGGATCAGGAGAATACCAAGAAAGAGCAATGGGCGATTGCCGATGCTTTCCCCTTGCAGCTTCAATATGGTAAGATAGAGGCTCACCCCAAAACCGGCTACGAAGGCCAACGAACCCAACGATCCGAAAAAGTGCATCGGACGTACCGCAAACCGTGTAAGAAACATCACGGTAAGAAGGTCGAGGAAGCCCCGGATATACCGCTCCAGACCGAACTTTGTGCGGCCGTGCTTGCGCGCGTGGTGGCGAACTTCCTTTTCGGCAATGTCGTGGTACCCTTCCCACTTGGCAAGCAGCGGCACGTAGCGGTGCAATTCACCGTAGAGCCGAACGCTCTTGACGACTTCCGAGCGGTACGCTTTCAGGCCGCAATTGAAATCATGCAGCGGAATCCCTGATGCCATGCGGGTCACCCGATTGAAGAACCGGCTGGGGAGCCGCTTCGACAGCGGGTCTTGCCGCTTTTTTTTCCATCCGCTTACCAGATCGTGTCCATCCTCCAGCAATTCGACCAGGTCGGGGATCTCGGTCGGATCGTCCTGTAAGTCGGCGTCCATCGTAATCACGTACTCGCCGCGTGCCTTTTCGAAACCGGCGGCCAACGCGGCCGATTTTCCGTAGTTTTTTTGAAAGCGAACACCTTGAAAGCGCGGATCCGACGCCGATATCTCCGTAATGCGTTCCCATGAAGCGTCACGAGAACCGTCATCGATCAGCCACACTTCGAAAGAATACTCCGCTGCAGCGCAGGTTTCCTTGATCGCCACGGCAAGTTCATCGAGCGATTCCGCCTCGTCGTAAACGGGGATGACAATGGAAAGGGTGGGCTTCACGGAGTTGCTCTCCGGGTCGAGAATGGATCAGGGTAGGTCACATACGCAAACATGACCCGCGCAGGGCGGGGCTGCAGCCATTTTTCAGTAGCATAATAGCGGGAAATGCACAAACCTTCATGTGCGGTGTGCGCTTTTGTCCTATAGATCGATCGTTGCGTATTTGGCGTTTCTCTCGATAAACTTTCGCCGTGGTTCCACGGCATCGCCCATCAAGGTGGAGAAGGTACGGTCGGCGGCGGCGGCATCTCCGACGGTGACTTGCTGGAGCATCCTGCGGTCAGGATCCATGGTCGTTTCCCAGAGCTGCTCAGGATTCATTTCTCCAAGACCTTTATAGCGTTGAATACTCACCTTCGCGTCACTCTCGCCGCGCAGTTCCTTGATTCTCGCCTGCAGCCCATCCTCGGTCCAGACATATTCCTCCCGCTTGCCTCGTTTCAATTTATACAGTGGTGGCAGTGCGATGTAAACGTAGCCGTTTTCAAGAAGCGGGCGGAGGTATCGGTAGATCAAGGTGAGCAGAAGCGTGCGGATGTGTGCGCCGTCGACATCGGCATCGGTCATCACCACTATTTTATGGTAGCGTAGCCGTGCAATGTCAAATCCCGTTTCGTTGCCACTTAGACCGGTGCCGAATGCGGTAACCATGTTCTTGATCTCCTCATTCTCCAGGATCTTGTCGATACGCGCTTTCTCTACATTCAGGATTTTGCCGCGCAATGGAAGAACGGCTTGAAAATGCCTGTCTCGGGCTTGTTTCGCCGAACCTCCGGCTGAATCTCCCTCAACGAGAAAGACCTCGCTTTCGCTCGGGTCCCGCGACGAACAGTCGGCGAGTTTGCCCGGCAGGCCACCGCCGGTCATCGCGTTCTTGCGCTGTACGAGCTCGCGTGCACGCCGGGCAGCCGTTCGGGCCTCGGCTGCAAGCACCACCTTGGTAACGATTTGCTTCGCCTCCTTCGGATGGTCGTCCAGCCATTCCGACAGGCGCTGATTGACCAGGGTTTCGACGGCGCTTTGCACTTCCGAATTGCCCAGCTTCGTTTTCGTCTGTCCTTCGAACTGCGGCTCCGCCACCTTAACCGACAGTACGGCCGTCAGGCCTTCACGGAAATCATCTCCGGAAAGATCCACCTTCACATTTTTCAGCAGTCCGGAAGTGTCGGCATAGTTTTTCAGCGTTCGCGTAAGCGCCCTCCTGAATCCGGATATATGGGTCCCGCCCTCGTGCGTATTGATGTTGTTCACGAAACTGAGGACGTTTTCGGCGTAGCCGTTGTTATACCGCATTGCCAGTTCGATGGGAACGCCGTCCTTTTCGTCCTCGACATAGATGGGCGTTTCATGGATCGCCTCACGGGTCTCATCCAGATAGGCAACAAACTCGACCACTCCGCCTTCAAAGTGAAATTCTTCGCTAAGCGGCTCCTCCTGTTCTCTTCGATCCTCGATGGTCATGGTCACCGAGCGGTTGAGATAGGCAAGCTCGCGCAGCCGTTCGGCGAGGGTATCGAAGCGAAATTCCGTGGTCAGAAAAACCGAGGAATCCGGCCAGAACCGAATGGCGGTGCCCGTCCGCTCGCCGTCCTTCATCGGTCGTACTTTTTCAACCCCCGCTTCTGGAACGCCGCATGCATAGGTCTGGCGAAATACCGCACCTTCCCGCATGACGGTGGCTTCCAGCCTGCTTGAAAGGGCGTTCACACACGAAACGCCTACGCCGTGCAGTCCGCCGGATACCTTGTAGCTGCTTTTGTCGAATTTGCCGCCTGCATGCAAAACGGTCATGACCACCTCGAGCGCCGCCTTGCCTTCCGTTGGATGCATCCCGACCGGAATACCGCGCCCATTATCGATCACTTCGATGGAGCCGTCTGCGCAAATGGCGACACTTATCATGTCGCAGTATCCAACCAGCGCTTCGTCGATTGAATTGTCCAACACTTCGTATACCAGGTGGTGAAGACCACGCAAACCGACGTCTCCGATATACATGGCAGGTCGTTTCCGGACCGCCTGTAAACCCTCGAGTATTTGAATGCTCTCGGCTTCGTAATCGCCGTTGCCCTGTATTCGAATGTCCTGTTCCGTTTCTGCCATTTGGTTTACGGTATAACCGTTTAGCCGGCGCGCTGCGCCGACGCAAGTCGTTCTACGTTAATAACGAGGCACCAGCCTCTCTCCACGAGCCGGGATGCCGTTTCATCGAAATTGACGGGCTGATCATCCAGAAATGACACGATATCCGATTGCAGAACTCGGGTCTCCTCGATCAATGAGACATCGGCCGCCGGATAAAGACTGAGCAACCGTTGATGGATGCGGTGCACATGCCGCACGACGGAGCCGAACAACAGCAGCGTGTTGAACCGGTCCAATATACAGGCAGGTGAACCGGCGCTTTCTTCGAGATACGCTATGCGACGGATTCCCAGCCGGGCCAGCGTCTCGCGAAGGTCGGACACGTGGTCCCGGATCGAGGCCAATGCGCGTCCGTATTCCTCCTGATCGGCAGGATCGTACCCCGATCTGCGCTGGGCAATGGTGCATGCAACATCCGCCCCCGTCACGGCACTCGCGAAGAGCGCCATCATTGACCACATCGCGTTCTTCGGTGCGGTGGAGTGAGGGTTCGGCATCGGGATTTGCTGGATTTGCTCAGTTATGTTCTTTGTAACGCTGAAGTATCAATCAGGTTCTGCATTTGCACATAATACAAATACTTGTTATGTAGCGATATACGTCGGTGGCAGTGCGCGAAGTATTCGTGTGCGAAGCGGATTCCGGACCATCCTGATCCACTATGTGCCGCTGTGGCACCAATTTCGTTTTTCTCAACTTCAATTCTTCGAACCAGGAGCTGTCATATCACCTCTCCCAATTGCGATACGACGCCGGGGTAAACCTGCGATTGACCCAGAAGCTGATGAATGATCAGAGAGGCCGGCGTGAACTGCGGAATCAGATAGACGGTCAGCAGGATCGCCATCAAGGCCGTCGAAAGAGGCGCGGGCGCCTGTCCGCTGAGCCTCGCACGGAGCACGTCGGGCAGCGTAATGGCACCCGTCTCCCGTGAAAATCGATTCAGCCGCTTGCCGAGCAATCCCAATCCGCATAGCGGAAACATCATATAGCCCGCGATCCACAGTGCCGGTACCCAGCCATGGGTGTAGATAAGTGAAGGGAATCCTGCGGACGATCCGGCACTTGCACTGGTCGCTCGAAAGGTCAGCGCCGGCGCCGGCATGCCGAGCCCCCGGCTACCGTAAAAGTACTCGCCAAGGAATGATTTCCTCTTTTGCAAATCGTTAACGATCCGTGAAATGGAAGCGGCGGCAGTCCATTGCGTTTTCAAACCGGATACGGGGGACGTTGCGCTCGCACGCGCCTCTTCGGACCGGTTTAGAACACGATCCTCGCGCGCTACTCCGTCTTCACTTTCAGAATCATCTCAACCTCCACGCTGGCGCCAAGCGGCAATTGCGCCATACCAAGTGCCGATCGTGCACCAATGCCGTCCTCCCCAAATACATCGATCAAGAGCTGCGAGGCGCCGTTTATTACCAGGTGTGCATCCGTAAAGTCCGGATCGCTGTTCACGTATCCGGTAATCCTAAGCACCCTTTCAATCTTCTCGAGCGATCCGATCTCATTTCGTACCACGCGCAGATTGTTTGCTGCACATAAAGCGGCAGCCTGCTGCGCGGCGGCCAAAGACACCTCGGAAGGCACCTTTCCCTTACTAACGAGCTTGTCACCGTCCAGCGGCACGGCACCGGATACGTACACGGTAGAACCGTCAACTACGACCGGACGATAGATCGCTCCGGGACCGGGAGCGCGGTCGAGGGGATAACCAAGTGATTCAAGTTTTTCTTCAGGAGTTTTCATGACCGGTGAATTCGACTTTTTCCAGGAGATTTCTAAAGAATCGTAACCAGTTACCGTGAAAGATATGATCGATATCGTCGTCGGCATAACCGCGCCTGCTCAACACCTCGGCAAGAAGCTGAATGTCCGCAATGGATTTGAGATCGAACGGCATCCCGCCGGAGCAGTGCTTTGATCTATTTGTTGGAGAGTTGCCGCTGACCGGAAACGAGTTGCCGACCGTTGTGATGACTGGCCAAGAGTTGTCCGCCGAAACGGTCCAGCGTTTCCGCCGTTGCCCTATCCGACAGGTGCGTCACGTCTACCGCAAGTCCAAGTCGCTCACATTCTTCGAGCAGCCGGCGTCCCGCTTGCGAAAGCGGCGCCTTCGTCCCAGTCCCAACGGCATACATGCCCCGCCCGTAATGTGCTAGACCCGCCGCCCGCAGTATCCCGGGACGCGCAATTCACTTGACATGTCGCGCAATTATAGGCATATTCATGTGCCTTTCACACCCCGGAGGCACTTCGCTCGAACAGTTCATTTTCCAGCCTTTTCCTATCGCCATGTCTCGAAAGCTATGGTTTGCAGGGGCCGTATTCTTCTTCGGCACCCCGTTTCTTTATGCCCAAAACAGTCAAATGTCGGCCGGACCTGCGGCACCGCAGGCTATCGCCGCCTCCGCCACTACCGAGTCCATCTCGTATCAGGGAAGTCTTACCGATGGCGGATCTCCCGCCAACGGCACGTACGACTTCGAATTCAAACTCTTTGACGCAGTCTCCGGTGGTTCGCAACTCGGCTCTACCTATGTTGCCGAAGATGTCTCCGTCGCGGATGGCGTATTCTCCGTAGCCGTAGATCTGGGAACGCCCGTCTTCTGGGAGGGCGACCAGTTTTTGCAGGTTGGCGCACGGCCCGGTGCATCGGGATCGTCATTTACGGCTATTGGGACACCGGCACAGGTTCTCGCTACGCCACTTGCACTGGCATTGCCGGGTGTCTTCGTCGACCAGGCCGCACCATTTCTCGGTATTGGAAGAGCTAACAGAATTACAACTGCCGAAGTTTTCGGTGTGAATGCGCCTGCTACTTCCGGTTTTGGCGGCATGTACCTGTCAACCGACGGAAGCGCGGGTCAGCCGTTTTACGGCTACGCGCCGGGCGGATCCATTGCCGCCTATCACTACCTGGACGGTTCAGACGACAAGTGGAAGTTGTACAACGGTGGTACACGTTTGACTGTCCAGAACGATGGAAAGGTGGGGATTGGTACTTCTTCGCCGTCTACGTTGCTTCATTTGGACGGCACAAATGCAGATCTGACGATCGGCGACCCCACCGCCGAGCATATGTTGCTCGAGGGCAACATTGGCAGTGGCTCCATTATCCGGCTTTACGATGCGAACGACGACGAGATGATTCGCATCAACAGCCATGGATCGAACAATGTTGGAGAAATGCTCTTTCTGAGTCCGACGGGACAGACGCGCATTGAACTGGACGCTGCCGTGGACGGCGGAGGTTTTGCGCAATTTCGCAACTCGGGAAACAACCAGACCGTCCAGATCAGCGCCGAAGAGGTGCCCGGTCAGGGCGCCACGCTCAAGCTTTCGAATTCGGCCGGCACGACGACCATTGAATTGGATGCGGACTACGGATCCGGAAACGGCAACCCCGGTCGTATTCTTACGGACGAACTGGAGCTGAACGGATCCGACCTGGCGGAAAAATTCGATGTGAACGCCTCCCCCGCCACATTGGTCAAGCCCGGAATGCTCGTATCGATAGATCCAGATGATCCGGGCGCACTTACAGTTAGTCACGTGGAGTATGATCCAAAGGTGGTCGGCATCGTAAGCGGCGCAGGTGGCATCCGAACCGGTATCTATATGGGCCAGGAGGGCACATTGGCGGATGGGGAGTATCCGATCGCGATCGCCGGGCGTGTCTACGTAAACGCAACAACGGAGGGCGGGATTATTGAACCGGGTGATCTGCTGACCACCTCATCACGCCCGGGTTATGCCATAAAGGCGGCCGATACAAGCCGAACCAAGGGCGCGATCGTAGGCAAAGCCATGACCGGCCTCGACGCCGGCGAAGGTCTTGTGCTCCTCTTTGTCTCACTTCAGTAACGTCACGCATTTCTTAAGCATGCTTAGCACGACTCGTCTTTTTTCCACGGCATCCATCTGCCTTGTCTTACTCGTCGCCTGGGGCACCCGGGCCCGGGCGCAGGAAGGCAGTTCCGCACAGGGGGGAACCGGAACCAAAGCGGTCAACGGTCAGAGTCCCTCTCCCGGAACCGGTATTTACGACACGATGCCACCACCACTTCCCGATGCCGGAGAATCGGTGTTGGGTACCCACGGATCACCTGAAATTCCGTTTGATCCCGAAGTGGGACCGGTTCGTTCTTTCCCGGGCAATCCGGCCACGTCTCTCGGCCCTGAGATGCCGGCTGCAGGCAAAACGCAGGGTGCACAGGCGGCAGGTGATTTCAGCACGATCCGAAATACGGCACTCGATCCCCAAGGTGCGAGTTTGACCGCCTCACAGATCGACGAACCCAGCATGGCCGTCAACGGGCGCGTGGTGTTTTATACCGGCAACTGGTTTGCCGCTTTTTCCGGCGACGGTGGACAGAATTTCCAGTTTGTAGATCCGGCAGACAATTTCCCGCCGGACGGCACGAACGACCAGCCCTCAAATTCGGGCACATTCTGCTGTGATCAGATTGTGCACTACGAGGAAACCCGGGGTCTGATGGTGTGGTTGCTGCAGTATAACAGCTCAGGAAACAATGCCAATCAAGATTCCAACGTGCAACGTCTCGCGATCGCCAACAGCCAGGAGGATGTGTTAACCAACAACTGGTTCTGGTGGGATTGGAGCCCGGCAGACTTTGGCTACAACAGCACCGGATTCTGGTTTGACTATCCGGATATCACGTATACCGATAAATACCTCTACATGACCACCAACGTCTTCGTGCTGCCTATTCCAGCAGGTCAAAGTGGATATGACAGCTCTGTGCTCGTTCGTTTCCCGTTGGACGAACTGGCGGACGGCGGAAATGTGAGCTACCGGTACTGGACCCGGTCGACGGGTACGCTTCGTCCGGTTCAGGGGGCGAATGATCACATGTATGTGGGAACACACGTAGACAGCAATACCTTGCGCGTCTATCACGTGGCCGATAATTCGAATTCCCTCCAGTCGGAGGACATTGACCACAACGGCTACAACATCCGCTCGAGTACACAAACTTTTACGGACAACTTCACCGCGGCATGCTCTGACGGAACCGACTACGCCAACCGGGGCGACAGTCGGGTGATGGCCGGCTGGTACTCTTCCGCCTCCGGTGAAGTTGGTTTTATGTGGAATGCCGACGAGTCGGACGGATTTGGAGACGTCAGCACCTCCTTTCCCTTTCCGTATGTGCGCGCGATGCGCATCCGGGTATCCAACTGGTCTATTCAGCAACAGTTTTCGATTTGGAATAGCAACCACGCCTGGCTGTATCCGTCGGTGAACGTCAACGACCGCGGCCACCTCGGCGGAACGATCACCGCCGGCTGCGGAAACATCTGGCCCAGGGCACTCGCCTGGATCAACGACGACTACAGTAATCCCGGATTCCC
>CAZIIP010000006.1:12547-28488 GCA_964539455.1 uncultured Rhodothermales bacterium | reverse complement strand
ATCTGGTATCGCAAATCGTGACGGAAGAGGGGACGGGCTGGCTGTTCGAAGAGCTGTCTGAGACGGGTCTAAGAAACCTTGGGGTAGTCGTGCAGGCAGATTTCGATGAGGACGGTGCAGACGAAATCGGTGTCACTGCCTGGGATCCCCCGAAACTTGAATACCAGTTTCCACTGACCTATGGATCCATGTGGAATGAAACGACTGCTCAAATTCTAGACATTGAGGGCGTTCCTGCAACCACGGGTCTCACGGATGAGACCACCTATGAGGTGGACGGATACGGTACACTTGTGCTCCCCGTGGGCTCTTTTCCTTGTCTTCGTCTAAAGAAAATGATCCGGAGTTCAGTCGGCGGATTCGTGACATCCGAGATTACCCTGATCGAGTTCCTGACGCCGATCATGGAAGGATCCGGCAAATCTTCCGCAAATTCCGTGGCCTATTCGGCGACGATCTCGACCTCCTCGGCGGGCTTTACGGACGTATCCTATTCCCGGATTGAACTGTCGTCATCCACAACCGATACGGAAGATGCAAGAGAGCTTCCGCACCGCATGCGGTTGAATCAGAACTATCCGAATCCGTTCAATCCGGCAACGACGATTCCTTTTGAAATCGACGAGCCGAGACATGTTCGTCTCGCGGTGTACGACAACCTCGGCAAACGGGTCGCCCTGCTCCAGGACGGCATCCTGCCGGCGGGACTTCATACGGCAGCATGGACGCCCGCAGCCGATTTGCCGAGTGGCATTTACTTCGCGCGTCTAACGGCGGCTGGGCAGACAACCATGCGCAAAATGACGCTGCACAAGTAACACGCGATCTCGAACGAGCGTATTGTATTTCCGAAGGGCACGGTGAGTTTTCATCGTGCCCTTCATTTATGCCGTGCATTTTTTGTACCGGCGCACCAACAGGCACCGGCCATTGTCTGACCGGATTTGCACAGGTGCGTTGACTACTTTGACGATGCGCTCTTCCACGGAATGGCCACATACGATACCGCAAGCGGCTTCGCGTTCCCGGGGGCCGCAAGCAAGACGAAGTGGTTTCCTTGCGCGCCATCCGACAGCGGCCATTAACGACATCGTGCCACTGCCCGGGGTCTGAAATCAGACATCAAGCGGCGGCGATGCTAGAAGGTGACCGTCTTCCAATCTCCTTTCAGACGATCTGCAAGCGGCACACCCATCCAGTCGACATCAATTTCCATCTCGGCGAGGCGCTCCGACACACCGTAGCGCTCGGCACAAGCACGGCAGGCCTCTACGACGACACCGACTTCCTGCATGTTTTGCACCTCCTGCTGCAGGTGCTCGTTCTCGGCAAGGAGTTTGGCACTCGGACCCCATATGATCAGATGAACAACGTCAAACCAGCCGTTTTTCTTCGCATTCAGGGTGAACATGAAGCACACATTCATGGCCACATCTGGATCGGCACTCGACCAGACGACATTCAGCTTTGTTTCCTCCGTCTCCGTCGCTCCCGGTGTTTGTGCCCGGAGGTCTGACGTATTGAGAGCCGAAAGAATGGTTAGCAATACGATGCAACCGCGGGAAAGTGTCTTCATTAACAGCACGATTTGGTTCATAGGATCAATTCCGCTCGCCTCTCGGCGACGGGGTAATAGGCGACCTTTCGAATCAACCGAACAGGATGAATCGACAGGGGATTTCTGCAGTCGGTGTTACAATCCGAGGCTCTGGATGTGTTGGTAGCATCTGTCGAGTGCAACCAGCATATCCGTCTCGGCGTGATCAAGATCGACCAACGCGGTCGCGGCACCGACTTCTCGGGCTGCCGCCAACACGCCGGCAAAATCGATAATGCCGTCTCCAAGCGGCCGGAAAACCGCTTCATCGACTTCAAAGACGGTATAGTCGATCGGCGTGCCCTCTGCCAGATCCTTCATGTGAACGAACGTCATTCGATCGCCCAGCTTCCGGATCCATTCAATCGGATTGGTACCGGCAATCGTCGCCCAGAATACGTCGAACTCGATCTTGACCAACTCGGGATCGAGCACGGCAAGCATCTCATCCAGGGGCGTCGTGCCTTCAATCGGTTCAAGTTCGAAAGAGTGGTTGTGGTAGTAAAGCTGAACGTCGGCAGCCCGGCAGATTTCACCATGCCGGTTCAACTGTTCGGAGAAAACCCGGTAATCATCCAGTGACTCCCGTTCCTCCGGCATCATGATGGCAACGCCCAGGTAGTCAACGCCGTTGGCTACGCAGTCGTCGAGTACGTTTTCAAACTCGTATCCCTCCGGTGGAGCCATGCCGATCTCCGTGGCGGTTTCCCATTTTCCGCTGATGAATCCGGGAAGGAAATGCGTAGCGACGGTCTCCATCCCCAGGTCGTCTGCGATTGGGACGAGAGAAGACAGCGTAGAAGGATCGAAGAACTCAACTTCCTTGTATCCGATCCGTGCAACCGCCTCCAGCGTCGGGACCGGATCGGAAGCCAGTCTATCACGGATGCCGAACACCTGCAGTCCCAAATGGTCCGCGTACCGATCTGACGAGGAACCCCTCACTTCGGCTGCAGTGTTTCGATCGTCACCATCGGCTGCGCCCCTGCAGGCGGACTGTCCAAAAAAAGGTATCGCAGCATATGCAGCAGAGTAGCGAAGAAATTCTTTCCTTGTCATGTAAACTGCGGTTGCGTTACGTGGCAACGGATCGATGGGGCCATCGGTCCGGAAATATGTGTACATGTTCCGCCGTACAATAAATGGTAACAAGAGGAAGGCGCAATCGCTAAACATCTGGGAGTGGTGCAAGAAGAAATATTGGTTTGAGATAACCAGAATTGACAACCGAAAACCGGGCCGGCACGATGGGGCGAAAGTTCCACTGAGTTGTCCGCCCGAAAAACGTTTTATCAAGCTAATGATCGCCAGGGTTTTTTCTCTACTTGGATGCATTCCGCTACTGGTATCTGGATGCGCTACGAATCCTTCCGACGTACTTTCAGCGCCCGGCGCACTTCGCGTGGAGCACATCGTGGTTCCTCTCGGCATCGACGTCGAACAGCCACGTCTGAGCTGGCGTCTCGTCTCGTCCGACCGTGACGTACGGCAAACCGCCTACCGGATCATCGTCGCCGGTTCGAAGGAGCAGATCGACCGCAATCACGGTGATGTCTGGGATTCCGGCAAAGTTGAAGGCGACCAGTCGATTCTCGTACCGTACGCGGGCAAGATGCTGGAATCGAGCCGCCGTTACTGGTGGAAAGTGCGCGTTTGGGATCCGGCAGGCAGACCTACCGACTACAGCGAAGCAAGCTGGTGGGAAATGGGGTTGCTGGAGCCGGAGGATTGGACGGCCGCCTGGATTTCTGCTCCCCCGGTTTACGACTGGGCTTCGTTCGCTGCGCAGATCGGGGCTCTGGAGAAGTCTGATCCTCCCACAATTTCCGCACGTTCTCCCCTACTGCGACGTGACTTTACCGTACAAGGAGAGGTGTCTGCGGCCAGGTTGTACATCTCCGGATTGGGCTACTATGAGGCTGCCGTCAATGGAGAACGTGTGGGAGACCACGTGCTCGATCCGGCGTTTACCCGGTACGATCGACGGGTGCTCTATACGACCTATGATGTTACCGACCTGGTATCGCAGGGAGAAAACGCCATAGGGGTGATGCTCGGCGGGGGCTGGTACGACATGCCCACGCGGGCCGTATGGGGATTCGACCATGCACCGTGGCGCGATCGTCCCGTGCTCCGCTGTCAACTCGAAATCCGATACGCGGATGGATCGATGGAGACAATCGTATCCGATGAGGAGTGGGTTGCGTCGCCGGGCCCAATCGTCTTCAACAGTGTCCGGCAGGGTGAAATCTATGATGCGCGGCTCGAACAGGACGGTTGGACCACACCGGCCTTTGATGCTTCCGATTGGGTCCGCGTGAACGAAACGTCTGGTCCGGCAGGCGAAATCAGCGCCCAGACGATGCCGCCGATCCGGCTGATCGAGACGCTGCAGCCCGAAAGCGTGTCAGAGCCGCGACCAGGAACGTATGTGTTCGACCTCGGGCAAAATATCGCAGGGTGGGCACGCATTAGTGTATCGGGACAGGCAGGGACCGAAATTACACTCAAGTACGGCGAACGACTCGACGATGTCGGTCTTGTCGATCAGGATCTCATCGATCAGCATCTTCGTGCAGCGCCGATGCAGACCGACACCTATATCCTTCGCGGTAACGGCGTAGAAGAGTGGGAGCCGCGTTTTGTTTACCACGGATTTCAATATGTCGAGGTGAGCGGGCTCCCGGAGCCTCCTTCGGAAGAAACACTCGAAGGCCGCGTCGTGCATACCGATTTTAAAAGCATAGGCACCTTCTCAGCCTCCGATACCCTCTTGAACCGGATTCAGGAAGCCGCACGATGGGCGTACCGAGGCAATTTCCACGGGTACCCCACCGATTGTCCGCAGCGTGAAAAGAACGGATGGATGGGCGATGCGCATCTTGCGGCCGAGATGGGTCTATTGAATTATGCATCAGCCGGTGCGTACACGAAGTGGGTCCAGGACATGGCCGATGAGCAACGGATGTCCGGAGAATTACCCGGCATTGTGCCGACATCCGGTTGGGGCTATCACTGGGGTAACGGTCCGGCATGGGATTCGGCATTTCTGCTGATTCCGTCCTATGTCTACCGTTATCGAGGCGACGCGCAGCTCCTGCGTAAACATTACGACCAACACAAGCGCTACGTCGATTATCTGGAACGTGAATCCGAGGATCTGATTATTTCTTTCGGACTCGGTGACTGGGTTCCAGCCAACACCGTTACTCCCGCCGAGGTTACCTCGACGGCATATTTCTACAAAGATGTTCGCATTGTAGCCGAAACGGCGCAGATGATCGGCAACGGGGAGGATGCCGTCCGGTACGGACAGCTTGCAGAGGATATCAAAACCGCGTTCAATAACGAATACTTCGATCCGGCCACAGGAAGTTATGCAAACGGATCGCAGACCGCACTGTCCTGCGCCCTATACCAGGGTCTGGTTCCGGAGGACGAGGTGCAACGTACTGCAGCGCTGCTCGCCCGAAAGGTGATGGATAACGGCAACCGCATCGACACCGGTATTCTCGGGGCCAAGTACGTGCTACATGCCCTGACGGACAACGGATATCCTGAGCTTGCCTATTCCGTCGCTTCACAGACGCGTTATCCGGGCTGGGGCTACTGGATCGAACAGGGCGCGACTACTCTCTGGGAACAGTGGGACGGAAGCAATTCCCTGAACCATATCATGTTCGGAGATATAAGCGCCTGGTTTTTCCAGGCAATCGCAGGAATTCAGCCCGAGGGTCCGGGCTTCCAGCAGATCGTTGTGGATCCGTTTGTACCGGACGAACTTGAATGGGCGGCTGCCGAACATGTCTCTCCATACGGACTTGTCGGGAGCGAATGGCGCAAGGAAACGGACGGTTTCCATCTCGATATCGAGATCCCGGTTAATACGGCGGCGACCGTTTATATACCCGCTTCCGGTCCGGACGCCGTCACCGAAGGCGGCAACCCGATTCAGACCGCGGATGGCGTACACGGCGTCGGTATCAACGGGGGGAGGGTTGTCGTCGAAATCGGTTCAGGTACCTACCGGTTCATTGTAGACAAAAACTAGAAGTCTGTCGGACTTGAAAAACAGTCCCTCTGTTATTATTGAACTTAAGTGCGCCTGGCGTCGCAACGGCTTTTCTGTAAATACTGAACTTACGCCGAAAATCCGACAGACTCCTAGATCCTGCAGGTTCATCGACCGCGACCTGAATGGCCATTCGTAATCACACAAAACAGATCGGTGCGCATCTCGTGAGGCCAAGTAGTTTGCGGCGATGTCCCCGGCCTAGCGTCCCTCCGTCGCATCGGCAGCCGCATCCAGCAGACGGTCATTCTCGATACGTACCTTGTAATCCGGATTGATGTACGCAAATCCTACTTTGCCGTCGGTATTCACAACCAGTGCCGCAGGGACCGGCAAGAGGTGATGGTCATGTCCGGAATCGCCTTCCAGTTCGATTCCGTGCTCCAGATAGCGCTCGACCGTTTCACCGTCTACCCGATAGGCGATCCCGAGTGCTATGGAAGCGGACATATCGCTGTCTGAGAACAAGCTGTACTCCAGATCGTGAGTCTTGACCGATTCGCGCAGTTTTTCCGGTCGGTCAGGGCTGATGGCGAAAAGCTGAAAACCCATCTCTCGCAGGTCGGACTCGATCGAGACGAGGCCGCTCAAATGCGCATTGCAGTACGGACACCAACCGCCACGATAGAAAATCAGGATGGTTGGTTGACGGGAGATGGCCGCGTTGAGGTCGAAGGGTTGATTGTCGATATCTCGAACGATGAGTTTGGGAAGCAATTCCCCCACCTGAATGGGATCGATGCCCTCCGGATTGTCCGGCACCTCGCTGTAGAGCGTCGAAAGATCGGATTGGGCAAACGTCATTCCGGCCAGACCGAAGAATAGAACGAAGGCCCAGGCAATTGAATTGAGCATAGTACGTAACGCAATGATAGTCGTTGGAAAGGTTACCTGATTGGTAGGTCTCCTGCAGACCTGAAATGTTACGGCATCCAAACGCAGCGGTTGCGCGAACTGGTCCGCAGCATTTTCCGCGAAACCGTGCGGGCCGGCTCGTATCGCCATGTCGCCAATCGGTTGTGCGTGGTGTTGCGAGCTGGATTCATGCCACGCTAAAGCCGGAAACAGAGTATGGCTGAATCCGGTAAACGGTGAGGAATCGCCAAAATTGCAAGACGATCCGGTAATAATCCAACCGGGATTCACGAATCGATTCGTCGCGCTTTCCGAGATTAGGCGCTCTCCTTCTCCCACACCCACCATTCAAACGACATGTCCATGGTCAAGCGAGCCTGGGGATTCATTGAACGGTACAGCGTGCTGTTGCTTAGCGGTGCCGTTCTTGCCCTTGTCTGGGCCAATATCGAGCACGAATCCTATCACCATCTGCTGCATCTCGAACTCTGGGTGAACGACTGGATAGGTCACCTCCATGACGGCCATCGCGTTCTGACGCCATATTTCATTGTGAATGATCTTTTGATGGCGCTCTTCTTTGCCATTGCGGGCAAGGAGGTTTGGGAGGCCGTCCGGCTGAAAGACGGTGCGCTGCATAACCCGAAAACGGCGGCCGTTCCCCTCATTGCCACGCTGGGCGGAATGGCCGGACCGGCGGGCGTTTATGTGCTCGGTGCGATGATGGTCGGCAAACTTGCCGTTCTTGCAAACGGATGGGCCATTCCGATGGCAACCGATATCGCGTTCAGCTATCTGATTGCACGGGTCATCTTCGGCGCCAAACATCCGGCGATTCCATTTCTGTTATTGCTGGCGATTGCAGATGACGCAGGTGGACTGATCGTATTGGCCGTGTTTTATCCACAGGCGCCGATCGTGCTTGGCTGGCTGGTCTTTACCGCGGCGGTGGCAATTGCGACATGGTTCGTCCTGAATCGCACGCTTAAGGTCAAGAGCTTCTGGCCCTATCTCCTGTTCGGATTTGTCGGATGGTGGGGTTTCATGAAAGCCGGCATACATCCTGCTCTTGGATTGCTGCCAATGATACCGACGATGCCGCATCACGACAGTGATCCCGGCATTTTCTCATGGGTTGAAAGAGGACTGCGTGATACGCTCAACCAGTTTGAGCACCAAATGAAAGGCTTCGTAGAAGTCGTGCTCGGTCTGTTCGGTCTCTTCAATGCCGGCGTCGTGTTCTCTTCGATCGGTGACGCCACGTGGCTTGTGCTGGCGGGACTCCTGATCGGCAAGCCGCTAGGCATCTGGGGCTTTGGCATTTTGGCAGCTAAAGGCCTGAAACTGGGACTTCCCGAGGGTATGACATCCAAGGACCTCTGGGTGGTCGGCTGTATCGCCGCAATCGGCTTCACGGTGGCGCTCTTCATTGCTGCCGTGGCTTTTGATACCGGACCGATCCAGGATGCCGCCAAGATGGGTGCCTTGTTGTCCTTCTTTGCCGCCGTAGTTTCCCTCATCATGGGACGCGCACTCAAGGTGGAGAAAATGGTGGATTAGGCTCGGTTCATAGAACGTATTCCGAGTCCTGATTCCGTATTCCGAGGTCGACATTTTGGAATAAAGAAGTACCGGCATTTCTGGAAGATATTAACCGACCGCTGATTGATGACGCTGGTCCTCACGGCGTGGATCCGGGTTGCGCTTCGTGCCACTCCGGCCACAAGATGCTGCCGGCAACGGATTCGGCTTCAACCATGCATCGCCGCTCCGTTGTATCTACGTGCGCTTCCTGTCACCAAGGCGCTGCCACGGCATTTGCAGCATCCACACACGGAGGCCTCCTCTCGGCCGGAGATCCCTTGGTCCCGACCTGTACCGATTGTCACGACGAGCACCATCATGCACCACCGGAAAGTGCCGGCGAGAGCTACCGTGCAAACCGGTATGAGGTTTCGAGATTTGAGTTTGAATTGTGCGTTGATTCGCTGAACGTTGAACGCTGATTTTTCCCCTCACGCGGTCATCGCCCGCACTGCGTCCAGATCGCTTCTCACCGGACGGCTGCGTGGGCAGGCTTGCTCACAGATCCCGCAATGGTCGCAGCTTGCCAGTGACGCTTGTTTCGACAAACGGCGGTAACTAGATACCGCCAACGCACGTTCTCCCCGATCCGCATACATCTTGTGACGCATGATGTCGGCTACGGCGACTCCCCTCGGACATGCCGCCTCACAGGCACCACACCCCGCACATGCCGTTGCCGACAGGTACGCAAACCTTCTCACGCGAGCGCGATCCATCCAGCCCATGTCTGCGCCGGAGACCGAAACATTTCGCTCGACTTCACCGAAGGCACTCATGCCGACCAGCAACGATCCGACAGTGGGATTTTCCAGCAACGACTTGAATCCCGCCGATACGGCTGCAGCATCACTCTTGTCCAGACCACGGAGCGTCTTCATTGCCATTACGCCCATATTCTGTTCCTCGCCGGCCCGGGCCAATAGCGGATCCAGATCGTTTCGATTACCCAGATTGTATGCGGGCATCATCACGTCAAAGAAACCCTTGTCGACGGCCAGATTGATTAGGTCGGATATATTTTTGTGCACGGCAAATCCACTGAAGCGGATTTTGCCCTCCTCCTTCAGCTTGCCGAAGGCGTCCTCCAATTCGGCATCGTTCATGTCGCGCGTGCTGTGAATGCCCGGAATGAGAATATCGACGTAATCCGTGTTGAGTGTTTTGAGACTATCGTCGATTCCACCGACGGGATCTTGCTTCAGCGCGAGAAAAACCTCATCCCTCTTTTCCTTCATTACTTGCCCGAATAGCCGTATGCTGACGCCCCCGCCGTATCCCGGTGAGGTATGCACGAGATTGATTCCGCGATCGATGGCCGCTTCGAGCAATCGCGCCTGCTGGATTTGTATCCCGCCGAATGCGATATCGGTCACTTCCAGACCCGTGCGGCCGAGCACGCGCTTGGACAGCTCGGTGGATTCATACTCCTTCGCCACACCGCGTTCGCTGGAGGCGCCGAAAACGCCGAGCGTGACGGCCGCCGCTGCCGATTGTCGCACGAAAGACCTGCGTGTTACGGATGGGTTCGGGATGCTCGTATGTGCGGAATACTTCTCGTTTTTCATGTTGCGACCTTCTTCTTGTGAGAAATGCAGCCACCTGTAGAGTGGATCAGACGGCTACGCTGCGGTGGGAATTGTGCCAACCATCTCCATTAATTAATGTATTGCTTGGCCCGCAGTCAGTCAAATCGCAAAACGGGCCGGCTTTTTCAAACGATTGCGGGTTTCTTTGCAGCGCGGTCAATCCGCATGTAGATTGTCATGAGACGATTATTGATTCCCGAAGGCATCCATCGACAGTCGTATGAAAACAATCTCCGTACTATTACTGCTCCTTCTCCAGTCGATCGCGGCCGCAGCGCAGGATCACGAAGAACCGTCGGACGCATTCGGTATCGAGCAGATCGAGGAGTTGCTCGGGAGCCTCGTGCCTGATGGCTGGAACGTCTATGAAGGAGTAAGCGTATTTACGCCGGACAATCTGTACGAGCAGATCAACGGAAGGGCGACCTATTACCTTTCATACGATTGTGAGGCAATGGCATTTATTGGCATCGAACATGCGGAGGATGCAGCCAAATACATCGACGTATCGGTGTTTGACATGGCGGTACCGGTGAATGCGTTCGGCGTTTTTTCAGCGCAACGTCCTGACGAAGATTACCGGTCGTTGTCCCTCGGGAGAGATGCCTACGAATTCGGCGGCCACCACTATCTGTGGATCGGCCGCTATTACGTTCGACTTATCACCTCGGGTACGGATGAGGTGGTTCAGGACGTCGCCGGCGAAATCAGCGCACGGTTGGCGGAGCGCATCCCCGACAAGCAGTCGCCCGTTTCGGGTCTTGGCAAACTGCCCGAAGAAAACCGGGTCGACGGCTCTGAGCGGTACTACCGCACGGCCGCCATGGGTCTCGACTTTCTCAACGACGCCTACTTCGCATCCTACGAGATTGATGGACGGATCGCAGCCCTCTTTTTTGCGTCGCAGGAGACACCGGCCGCAGCAGAGGAGCTGCTCAACCGGTTTTTCGCCTATGCGGAATCATACGGCGAACAGGCGGAATTTTTGCGGACCACCATCGGACCTGCCGTATTGGCGGACATGGGAGACGGTTTCGACTATCTCATCGCGAGAGACCACCTTGTCATCGGAGTCATGGGTGCCTCCGATGACGGATTTGCGCTACGGGCAACGGAGTGGTTTGCAGAGCACCTGGATCAATAACGCGCAAGCGCGTGCTGCCCTCTAATTGCGCACCGTAAACCGGAAAACGCCGGTCATCCACGCCAGGGTCTCGGGCGCACCCACTCCAACTCCTCGTCGGCGAGAATCTCACGGGCGATGTTGGCGTCCTCCACAACTTGCCAGTCGAACATGCCGGCACAGATAAAGTCGGCACCCTGTTCGAAAGCGAAACGGAACGCCAGCCTGGGATGAATCGCTCCGGCTGCCATTACCTTGAAGGCGATCCACGGCTGCTCGAGAGTCGACATGTAGTCTACACATGCCTGACTGTCGGTACACCACATGTTGTCATGTGGCGGCAACATGGCTTCCAGGCGTTCGCTATCCGGCGTAGCCGAGAAGTAGTCATCCTGGTGTAGGGTTTTCACCCAAAAGTCGGGTTCGTAGCCGCGTTGTACGGAAGCTTCGATGGTTTCGATCAGGTGGGCACCGATGCCGGCAGGAACGCCTGCTGCCTTGATCTTGTCTAGCGCTTGGCCAAACATCGAGATCTGCCCGCTCTGAAACGCCGAATCGGCAAGGCCACCTTGAATGTAGCAGGCGTGAGCACCATTGTCGATCGACTCGTCGATCCCGGCCATGATGTCCATACCCTTCGCGCAGTCAGAGATCCACTTGATCTTTCCCCCGCGCTTCCAATACTCGTTGATCACGCGTCCGCAGACCGGGTTGGTCAGGATGGCGTCAATGCCGTTTTCCTCGGCGAGCGCCAGCGTTTCGAACACCTTCTCATCCGTGTGATAGGCCTTCACCAATGCGGAAACATACATGAGTTCCCGGCTGTGTGCCCATCCACCGATCAGGTTGCCACCGCAAATGACCCGGCTCATTTCAAGGCCCTTGATCTTGCCCTTCGGTAACGTGTTGCCGGTGGGTTTGGCGCCCGCGACCGGATGTGCCTGCCGGCCGAGAAGCTTCTCTTCTTCCAGGCTGAGAGCCATCGCGGCACAGGTGGTGCCGGCCATCGATTTTTTCAGAAATCCTCGGCGGTCCATGGTGATCCGATCCGTTTGGTTGAAAAGACATTCAGCTTGCTGCCACTCTCCTTTCTACATCGTCTCCGGAGAGTTCCCGGGTCGACATTGCATACCCTTCAAGTGCCAAACCAAGGGAATATAAAGAAAAGAAACGGAGGGTTACACAATGATGCAACGATCGTGAAATCATCCGGAAAGCCTGCTTTTCGCTAACGTCCATCGCAGGCTACATACGGTCTGTATCGGTGAGGTGCAGTTCGTGCTCAAAACGACATCATATAGGCTCAACGGTCGTTTATGGTCCGGGAATCAAAAAAACATTCCGAGATAATTCCTTATGTATCCGAGACTATTACCCATCATCATTGCGCTCTTCGCCGGTATGCAGCTGTTTGCCCAGGATGCCGGTCAGGGACCGCAGGAAGAGAAGATTTTCGTATTTCTCGACTGCAAAACGAGAGCATGCGATTTCGACCATTTCCGGAGGGAGATTCCGTGGGTTAACTGGATAAATGTGCAGGAGGATGCGGACGTTCACCTGCTCATCACCGCCCAGCAGACGGGCGGCAACGGATGGCAGTATACACTGGACATGATCGGACGAGGACAATTCGACGGTGAAGATAAAACCTCCACCTATGTATCCGATCGCAATAATACCGATACGGAACGCCGAGACGGGCTGACGAGTGCGATTGAACGTGCCCTGTTTCACTATGTGGAAGGCACGGCTGTCGTGGAACAGCTGGAGATCGTTCACAGTGCTCCCTCGGCCGGCGGTGGCTTGCAGCAAGCCGAACAGGATGATCCCTGGAACCTATGGGTGTTTCGCATAAGCGCCGACGGGTCGGTGGAAGCGGAAGCCGGCCAGGATGAATATGGCATCGGCGGGCGGGCGAGTGCAGACCGTGTCACCGAAGCATTTAAAATCGGTCTCGATTTTTTCGGCGAGTACGAAAGCAGGTCTTTTGATCTCGACAACGGCGGTTCCTACACCGATATCAGTGAGGACTATACGGTGATGGGCAGGGCGGTTTGGAGCCTTTCCGAGCACTGGTCTGCCGGGCTTCGGGCGAGCGGCAACCGATCGACCTTCTATAACCGGGACCTGTCGCTCGCGGTTGGGCCGGCCATAGAATACAATTTCTTTCCATACTCGGAGTCGACGAGGCGATCGACCACGCTGCAATACGTGATCGAGTCCGCCTCGTTCGACTACACGGAGACGACCGTCGAAAACAAGGACTCCGAGCTGTTGGCACGGCATAGTCTGACGCTCGCAGCCGCCGTTCAGCAGCCGTGGGGGGAGATATTCGGTTCGGTAGAAGGAATCCAGTACCTCAATGATCCGACAACGCACCGCATCAACACTTTCTTCAACATTGAATACCGGCTCTTTCGGGGATTCACGCTGGACCTGAGGGGAGGATTCGCGCGGATCAAGGACCAGTTCTACCTGGCGGCGGAAGGCAACACCCTGGAAGAAATCCTGCTGCAGCGCCAGCAACGGGAAACCTCATGGGAGTACGACGTGCGATTCGGCATCACTTACCAGTTCGGATCCAAGTTTGCCAACATCGTCAACCCGCGTATGGGTGGCGGCAGCCGGCGGTTCTTTTTCTAAACCGGGCACTTTCCCCACTCAGTCTTACGAATCTTCCTCCGGCCGGACGCCAGGTGCAACGGCGGCTGATCGGAAAGCTCAAGGATATCTTTACCGATTGAAGCGTTCGTGCTATCGGGAGCCCCGCAAGAGGCTCTCTCTGGACCCTTTCGAAAATGTATCAGGTGGAAACCCTTTGGTACTTCTTCACGACGCATCGGGCGCTCAATGGTTAAGCTTCGAGAAGCCGTTTGAGATTGTCTGCATATACGAACAGGCAGAGGTACTGCCGGCGCTTCGCCGGATCGAGCGTTCCGCAAATGAACGTGGGCTATATGCAGCCGGATTCTTGTCCTACGAAGCCGCTCCCGCATTTGACAAGGCACTGACGACGCACGGAGACCGTACCTTTCCACTCTTGTGGTTCGGTTTGTTCGAAGAAGCAGTCCCGGCCAACCGGCCGTCGTTGTCACAGGCCTGCGACGACGCTTTTGCTGCATGGCAGCCCACCGTAAAGTCCGGTAATTATCTACGGGCAATCCGACGGATCAAAGGCCATATCCGGGATGGTGACACCTATCAGGTGAACTACACCTACCGGCTGCATACACGGTTGAAGACCGACCCGAGAGAGGTCTTCATCCGAATGACCGAGATACAAAGGGCACCCTATGGCGGCTACATAGAGACGGATGATTGGGTTGTCTGTAGCGCATCCCCGGAATTGTTTTTCTCCCTCGACGGCCAATATTTGGTCAGTCGGCCCATGAAAGGCACCGCACCGCGGGGGCCGCACACGGCCGGCGACATGAACCGGGCGGCGGAACTGCGTGAATCCGGAAAAAACCGCGCGGAAAATGTCATGATTGTTGACATGGTGCGGAATGATTTTGGAAGGGTGTGCACATTCGGAAGTGTCAGGGTACCCTCGTTGTTTGACGTCGAGAAATACGAAACTCTTTGGCAACTGACGTCGACTGTAGAAGGCGAGACCGACGCAGGTTTGGTAGATATTATGCGAGCCCTTTTCCCTGCGGCCTCGATTACGGGAGCGCCGAAAGTCCGGACGATGGAGATCATCGCAGCTCTTGAAAATACTCCGCGTCGCATCTACACCGGTACGATGGGCTTTCTCATGCCGGGAAGGCGGGCGCAGTTCAATGTGGCTATCCGAACGGCACTTATCAACCGAAATTCCGGTCTGGCCGAATACGGTACGGGAGGGGGTATCGTATGGGACTCGGAACCGGGACCGGAGCGGAACGAGGCGAAACTAAAAGCCCGCATCCTTTTCGAGCGCCGACCCACGTTCTCTCTTCTCGAAACGATGAGGTGGGAACGAGCGAGCGGGTATCATCTGCTCGAGAGGCATCTCGGACGTCTTGCCGATTCGGCAGAATATTTCGATTACAGACTCAACCTCGAGGCTGTTCGCAGCGCCCTGTTTGCCGAAATCCGGGACACTCGCCATGTGAAGCTTCGGGTTCGCATGGAGGTCACACGCGATGGTCACGTTTCGCTGACGAAAACGCGCCTTGATCTGCGAGCCCAATCCTCTCCTTTTCATGTTGCCGTTGCACGCCATGCCGTGGACAGGAATGATCCCTTCTTGTATCACAAAACCACCCACAGAGAGGTTTATGACCGTGCACGACTCGGCCGGAGCGGGGTCGATGATGTGATACTCTATAACGAAGAAGGTGAGGTTACGGAATCTACCATTGCCAATGTGGTGGTCTGTATGGACGACAAATGCTACACCCCTCCGGTCACGTGTGGCTTGCTTGCGGGGACGGAGAGAGCCCGGATGATCGACGAAGGGCTACTTGCGGAACGCATACTGCGCGTTGATGACCTCTGGAAGTGCGACCGGCTTTTTCTCAGGAACTCCGTTCGTGGAATGTTCGAGGCCACGCCGACTTCGTGAGATTGCCGGTGCCTGTACCACAGCCGTCCGCGCCATGCATCCGGTTTGGCCCCCTTCGTTTAATGGCTTCCTTCGGGCGGAGACAGGCCATGCGCACGTTCGGTTCCGTTGCGCAAGCGGTGAACGACGTTCAGCATCGCTCTGCCGTTGTGATAGGCACTCTTCCACAGCCCCCCTTTGGGTCGCCCTTTCATTTCCGGGTCGATGTCGATCCCGCTGACGTACCACCCGCCCCGTTTGTGGTCGATCAGATTGTCGTTGATATAGGACCACTGTTTCAGAAACTGTTCGTGATACCGCTGTGGATCGTCGGGATAAAGATCCCCGAACAACAAAAGGGCATTCAGTCCTTCCGATTGGGTCCACCAGTTTTTCCCGACACCTGTAATCACAATAGCGCTACTGTCGGCCGTATAGTCCCCGGCATCATAAAATCCCCCATTCTCTGAATCCCAGCCCCACTTTAAAGCCAGATCGATCATCGCTTTTCCACGTTGAAGGGTCGGATCGGTGTCAATTCCGAGCGCTTCGGCCGCTTCAAGCATAAGAAACGCCGTTTCGACGTCGTGGCC
>CAZIIP010000006.1:0-12537 GCA_964539455.1 uncultured Rhodothermales bacterium | reverse complement strand
GGCCGAACGAGACATGATCCCGCGGATGACCGGAGATGGGATTGCCCATCGAATCGGTGGCGACAAAGGGCCGCCAGTCCGCATAGGAAAAGAGCGTGAGGTGATTCTTTTCCCCTGCGATCGTGTCGCGAATAGCAACCAGCATTTCTTTCAGCCGCTCACCGAGAACGGAGTCGGGCCACATGTGGTAGAGTTCGGTGAACGCTTCGAGCAGATGAATGGAGGAGTTCTGGTCTTTCGGGGGAATGCCGATTTCAGCCATCGAAACGGGGGTACCGTCTCGTTCCAGATTCTGAAAATATCCGCCGTATTCTGCATCATGTGCGTGGGTATCCAGCCATCGAAAGGCCCTTTCGGCAAGATCGAGTGCTTCAGGGTCTCGCGAGATAGCATAGTATGCGGCGAGGCCGTAGATCCCGAAAGCATTGCCGTAGGCAAATTTATAAAGCGGTCCGGGTGATTCCGGCTTCGGCGATCCGTCACGTTCCACCAGCCAAAAGAAACCACCGTACCGTTCGTCCCACATCTTGTCTCGAAGAAAGTGGAAGCCATGCCGGGATGCTTCCCGGTACATCCGAACGTCAGGATAGCGCTCCACCGCCTTGGCAGTGGTCCAGACATGCCTTGCCTGCGTCACGATATGCTTGTCCTGAAGGTCCATTGGTTGCCAGTCCGCATCCCACTGTGTCAGATACCCGCCGTAAACCGAATCGACGGCGCGCGGATACCAGATCTTTAGTACCTCTTCTTCGAGAGAAGATTCGATTTCGTTTGATAACGCGATTCGAAGATCGTCCGGCAACACGGCTTCCCGGTCTCCTTCGGCGTGGTCGCTCCGACAGCCGCTGAGTGAGATCGCTACAGCCAGAATAACGAGTACTATTCTTTCTGATAAGCTCATAGACCCGCGAGGGTTACGTCATTACCGGAAAAGTATTCGCTTTCGGGTACATAAAAGGCACAATGGATGCGCTGAATCTCGCCTACGGGTAGGAGAAACCGCCGCATTGAATAGTCTTCAACGTTTCCTGGCACCCTGGATCCCGTCACCGGTTGCTGCGTGCATCTGGTGACATTAAGTGCCACGATATCGCAACAGATTCGTTAAGATTTGTTGGATTAATCTGGTGTACGTTAAGCACGATTACACAAACGTACTAAAGAGTTCAAAATAGCCGATGATGGTAAACGTTACGTTTCGTTTTGTGACCGTGCTCGGAGCCGTCTGTATGTTGGGTCCCGTTGCATTTGCGCAACCTCGAATGAATCCCGAGGAACGGCTCGATCAGTTGATGGAAGAAGCGACGGAAGTTGTTGGACTATCAGTGGAGCAGGCCGCAGCGATTCGGCCTCTTCTGGCCGCAGAGTTCGAAAAGCAGCGCGAGGCATTTATGACTGCCCGAAATTCCGGTGCGGGTCTCACCGGTGTTCGCGAGGAAATGCAGATTATTCGCACTGCAACGGATGAGAAGGTCGCTACGCTGCTGAGCGAAGATCAGATTGAAAATTGGAGCCAGTGGCGGGAAGAGGTCGCCGAACGCCGCCGAGGCAGCGTTCGAGGAAGTGGATAATTCCAGAGGTGCTGTTGGTTGTGGGTACCCGTTGCCGAATACCGCCCGGACTCCAGGTCGACTATCTATCGGGTCGATCCACAAACCCTTGCCCGGGAGGTCGCCCTGATTGTGGACGACCATATCGGCGGCGTAGCCCATGACCGCGAGGAGCCGGTATTGTATGGTGTGAGCTGGGGTGCCCGGCGCGTCTACTCGGGCTTCTCGAAAAGCTCCGGTTCGGCAAAACTCTCGTTCTCGAACTCCCATGCTTCGAGAAGAGCCAGCGCTTCCTTTGAATAGGATCCGGCAATCAGCACCGGCTGTACGATGCCGAACCGACCCGGTATGCGTCCGCTATAGGCTTCTGAAAGAGATTCACTGAAATTGGTTACGTCCTTCCGCTCGCAGCGTCCCTCTACGCACTGCACATGATAGTATCCGGTAGGCATCCATCCCTTCTCGGTGCTTGGACGTTCGCGTTCGATCTTAATGGTTCCCCGGTCGCGATCGGCAGACAGGGTGCGAACGCGTTCCTTTTCCCGGGAGACCATGTGAGACACGTGTTCCGGGTTGCTTCTCACGGTTTCGTAGGCGCGTGCCTTCGGCAAAGAGACTCTTTTCGGCTTCAACATAGCAACTTCCTCCGGGTGCGGGCAGGTAAACCGCCCCGAAAATAACTGGATACGCGGATGATCCGGCCGGATGTCCACAAATGATACCCTGCCATCGGAGCGATCGTTCCAATGGCCGGAACACCTCAATCAGGCCTCGATGCCCCTTAAGACGCCGAAGTGGATCAGACCTTCGAGGATGCCCGATGCATAGTAGCCGTTGAGATCGGGCAGGTGGCCGTCTGCTACGTACACGCGTTCAACCAAGCCGTTTTCTACGGCGATTCGTCTGACGGCATTCCGCACCGAGTCGGTAGCATTGCGAACCAGTATGCCGCGACAGCCGGATGTGAGTGGCAGCAAGTCGTTTCCACTGTCACCACTATAAATCGTGTCGTCGACCGTCACGTTCATCTTCCTTCGGACGAACGCCAAACCCTCCTCCTTATTTGCCTTTTGAGGAAGAACATCCAGAAGCCCCTGCCGGATGGTTTCGTCAACACTGTAGACGATTGTCACATTCGGACAGATCGCCCGTACGCGTTCCTCCGTTTCCTCAGCGAGCGCATCGGCTCGTTCAAGATCGTCGATATAATAGCTCAACTTGAACGCATTCTGGTTGTAAGCTTCCTGGAGACGCAGCGCCGGCATTTCGCCAAGCGTCTTTTTGAAAGCCGCAATATCCCAGGCGGGCGTTTGCTCCCGGATCTGACGGACATACGAGGCATCTTCTTCGAAAGAAGATCCATCAAAGCGATAAATCCGGGTACCGACTTCTGCGATGGCATATCGGGGCATCGGTGGTTTGTACTCCCGGACGCCCTCCCGAATCTGGTCGAGGTTTCTGCCTGTAACGTAAACGAGCGGGATTCCCGTTTCCTCCAGCACCTTTTGGAGCCGAGAAAGGCTCCCGTCATAGGGTTGTCGGCCGTTTGGAAACAGCGTCCGGTCGAGGTCTGTTGCCAAAAGAAGGTTCATTGAGATACCGTCAGTTTTCAGCGGCGGGATCGTTCATGATCTTCCGGAGGAACGTTGCAGCGGCTTCGGGAACGCCCTGGCAGACGTACAGCCCGAGGTGCTCCAGTCCACCGGTTTCCTGTGTATAGGGAAGGAAATCAAAACTCATTCCGGCTCCCGGTCCTGTGTTGGCGACAATATTGTAAGCAATCTGGCGGTCCAGACCCGCCAACGCCGCACGCATACCGCGTATGCCATCCTGCCAGCCCTGGGCCACGTCGCGTCGTTCCCGTTGCGAAAGCTCCTGCAGGTAGCGTTTCGAGTGGTCCTTGAGAATGAGCATCATGTCGAATGGCCGTCTCATGAAGTACGGCACCACAAGCGCCGCGCTGCCATAGTCGCGAAGGAGCAGGGAGGAAGGGTTGTTCTCGAGCATGAACTTCGAGAACGGTGTCCCGTAATTTTCCGAAAAAGCGACCAGATCCCGGTTGCGTCTAGGCAAGACCGAGCTGAAGGCAATTTGCTGGTGCCCGTGCGCAATGGAGCCTCCGACCAACCGGCCACAGTTTTTGATCAGTGAAATGTAGCCGGGCGTGCCCTGACGCGGGTCGTCCCCCAGCAGCGTATTTTCCAGTGCGCCGAGACGCTCCACTACGACGGCACAGTCGTCGAGCGGCATATTGTGCCAGTCACGGTCCTGATACGATGATGTCCATTGCAAAAAATGGCAGCCCTCCACGGGAAGCGGTTCTGCCGAAGGCGCCCCGTTTCCAACTGACTCAACCGATATGCCGTCTCCGGTGCGTTCCGATGGAAATAGCACCGGAAAGAGGTTGAGATTGATCAGCGTGAAGCCCTCGCTCAGATCGGCCACGTCGACGACGCCGGTCGTCTTGCCGAGGGAAATGAATGAAGGGGCGGCGTTGGGATCCTCCTCAACCGGTTCAGCCCCCTTGGCGGCGGCGTTTTCGTGTGGTCGACGGGCCCGGGCGGCGTTGAAGAGGATGCGGTCGCCGGTTCGCGGATCGATCTGGCAAAGTCCCTCCGGACGGAATTCCTCCAGGCCGGGTTCCTTACGGACCAGTTCGACAAGTTGCTCTCGGGTCAGGGAACGGACATCGGAGTTACGCAGGATGCCCTGGAGCGTCTCACGCGTCAACGAATATCTCATGCCTTCAGTGTCGCTTCAGGAATGGCGATGCCCGTTTGCCGGAGAAAATCGGCCGTCATCCTTGGCCAGGAGAAATACGGAATCGTAATCTCAAGCGCCCGCTTGCCCATAGCCATCCGCAGGTTGTCGTCTTCCAGAATCATCCGAAGGGCGACGGCGAATCCGTCGACATCGTCGGCAGGGACGAGGAAGCAGCCCTCACCCTGTGAAATGGGTGTCCGATGGTCCATCGGTATCTGACGTACTTCGTCTCCGAGCAGGTATTCGACTGCGAAAGGTACCAGATCGCTCGAAATGGCGGGAACCGAAGTGGCGGCCGCTTCCTGAATGGACATGCCAAATCCTTCCATCACCGATGGCGTGAAGTAGACGGAAGAAGCGGCATAGATCTTGGGGAGTTCGTCCCACACGGAGCCCACGACGATCACGTTGTCACGGACGCCCAGATCGTTGATGAGACCGTTGAGATAGGTGGCCGGCTCCGCTTTGTTCTGATCGATCGAGAGGACGAGAAGTGCGTCGTCGATATGCTCCTGCACCATTGCAAAAGCCTTGATCACGACGTCTTTGCGTTTGGTCGTATCGGTTCGGCTCACCTCCGTGACGATTTTGTGCCGCCGGATTTCGTCCGCCGTCAAACTCGAATGCTGCGCCAAAAAGGTCCAGACCGGATCGTCGTCCGCGAGTTCCATGGGGTAGTGCCGGTCCGTATCGATACAGGGGGGAAGAAAGAGGTCGGTTTCGTATCCATAGAAGGCTCTCAGCGACTCCTGGATCTTGGAAGAAGTTGCGCCGATCCCGTCGATCTCCTGAACGATTTTGTGCTCTGCCGTAATGCGATCATCTACACGCAGCAGGTCCCATTTGTCCTGGTTGACGTTCTTCTTTTTGAGATGCCCTACGGAGTGTGGAATCCAGAGGTGTCTCCTCGGTGAATCAAAACGTTCGTTGATCCGACAACCGATTTCGGCCGCATCCCAGTAATGGGATACGATGAGATCGACATGCGTCCCCTCGTCTTCGAGGAACGCCCACAGTGCGTCCACGAGTTGGGGGATCTGCTCGTGCATGTCCTCTTTCCGCACGAATGCCTTGATGTCGTCTTCGATGTAGGCAATACGTTGCCTGTCGTCCTTGTAGAAAACGCCACGGTGCATGTGTCCGTTTTCCGGATGAGGGTAACCCCCGCGGTTGACGACGGTAACCCGAAAACCCAGGCGGGCCATCGTGTGGGACATCCGGTTGACGAACACGTTTTGACCGCCGGTGTCCGGAAGACCGGGGATCACCTCCCACTCGTGGATTCCGTGGTTGGTCAGCATGAGAACATGTGGGCGCACCGCTTCGGTGAACGCCCGATGCCGCTCGGCATCGATCGCTCTTGGCTTCATGGGCTGGCGTGGTGGGCTCTAGAATTCAGGTTTAGAATCCGTCTTGGCTCTCAATAACGGATACGTATGGACTAAGCCTGTCTTCAACCAGACGGACCAATTGCTGCGCAATACCCGTCCAGGTGAACAAGCTACGGACCTTCCTTGCACCTTGCAGGGACAGGCGGCGACGAATATCGGCATAACGTAGTGCCTTAAGCAACGTAATTCCGAAATCCTCCTTGTCAAAGCTGTCTGCATACAGCGCGTCTATCCCGTAGGTCGTTGTTCGGTACAAGCCACCATGTGTGGTTAGGACCGTAGGCGTTCCACAGGCCATTGCTTCCACGGCTGTCATGCCAAAAGGTTCGTACCGACTCGGCATGGCAAACACGTCGGCCGCACGGTAAAAGTCGGCCATTTCCTCGTCGGGCAACGACCCCGTGATGTCGACATGGTCGGCCAATCCCAGCCTCGCGACCTGGTTATGAAGCTCCTCCAGCATGGGATCTTCCGTCGTCTCGTCGGTTTCGCTTCCAACTGCAAGGACCAATCGGGCATTCTGCACACGCTCTGCGACGATTGTAAACGCATCTACAAGTAGATCAAAGCCCTTGTTTCTACTTAGCCTGCCTATGGAAGCAACTGTAGGACCGGTGTAACCCAGTTCGTCCCTGATAGTCTGCCGCATCGGATCCCCGACCGGATAAAACCGGCTGTCATCGTATCCCGGCGGAATCATGGTCAGCTTCCTTGCAGAGACGTTGTAATCCTTTTTCATTGCATCGAGCTGCATGGGAGACGTCGCTACCAGCGCGTCGCAGTCTCGATAGAGCAGTTCCTCGTGGTGGATCCGCTCGGTGAAATTATAGGTAACATCGAACTTGTCCCGATCCTCCGGAAAATCCTCCTCCATCTTAAGCCGCTTCCAGTAGCCGAGCGAGTGCGGTGTATGGATGTGGGGGATGTCGAGCGCCGTGGCGAGGCGCTGACCCGCTATGCCGGCATCCCAATAGTGGCTGTTCACAAACGCGTATTTCAGCTTCTTCCTCCGTATGAAACGAAGGGCGCGTTCCCCCCACTCCGGCAGTTTTTCGTAGAGGTATTCCTTGGGAATAAATTCCTTTCCCCCGCAGCGAATGCGAATGATGCGAACATCACTGTTGACACGATCGATTTCCGGTTGATCTTCGAAACGCCGAGTCCAGATATCCACTTTGTAGCCCAAATCGGCCAGTTTCTTCGATAGTTCGAGCACGTACACGACCTGGCCTCCCGTATCAGGAGCACCCAGCGGCGGATCCGATGCGACGTAGCCATGTGTGGAAATCATCGCAATCCGCTTACGAACACGCGCTTTTCGCTTCTTCTTTCTGGGAGCCTTTTGGCCCGTTTTCGATTCGTCGGATGTTACGTCCTTGCCCGATGAGTCGGCCATGTTTTCCTGGAGATTTTCGATATATCAATAAGGTGCTTGTCGTTGAGAGCGGACCCCTAACCGGGTACTACCGGCCCCTCTGCACGTTTCAAATGAACCGATCTCCCACGTTTAAAAGGTGACTATCGTCGCTTCCGCCAACGCCGATTCGTGGCATCAAGATAAAGAATCTTAAGGTACTTACGAAGAACAGTGCCGGTTCGATCGGCGGTCTGGCCTGCGACCATTGTTAAGGGCAAGTCGTCAATGATGCAGGCGATCTCCGCCGCCGTCTATCTTTCGAAACCGGGCCTATAGTTGCGGAATTCTATTTCTGCGGATTGGACAATCCTGCCGCCCATGCCGTGGATCACGCGTTTTATGACGTCACCATGCCGAATCGCACATTCGACACAATTCTGCAACACCTTCCGGACCGATTGCACGTAGAATGGTGCAAAACAAGATGTAGGCGGTTTGTACCGATGTTCCGTCATATCATAATTATAATGATAACTTTATCAGCAAAACTATGCGTCGCGTAATACTACTGCTCGGCATTCTAGTCATCCTCATTGCCGCAGCTTGGTACATGTTCAAGCCGGAGGGCACGACATTACAGTATCGATTTGCGGAAATCGAGCGAGGCAATGTCGAATCGACGGTTAGTGCAACGGGCAATCTCGATGCAGTGCGTTCGGTGGAAGTCGGTACGCAGGTTTCCGGCCAGGTCGCTGAGATCCACGTCGACTTCAATGATCAGGTGAAGAAAGGACAGTTGATCGCACGCATCGATCCATCGCTGCTTCTGCTTCAGGTAGAGAACGCCAAAGCAAATCTTCAACGTGCGGAAGCGGAACTCCTGAAGGCGCAGCAGGACTTTAACCGGAAGAACAAGTTGTACGAGACAAAGGTGGTGACCGAGGAGGAATACAACGCCGCCGAGTACGCACTTGCACTTGCCGAGGCGAATCTAACGGCATCGAAGGTCGATCTGACGCGGGCCGAGAGAAATCTGGCGTATACACGCATCTATGCTCCCGTGAACGGTATGGTGATCGAGCGCAATGTCGAAGTCGGCCAGACAGTCGCCGCGAGCATGTCGGCACCCATCCTCTTCTTAATCGCCGAAGATCTGGCGAAAATGGAGATTGAGGTGGCCGTTGATGAAAGTGACATCGGCCAGATTGATGACGGGCAACGCGTGCGCTTTACGGTGCAGGCCTATCCGGACGATGTGTTTGAAGGCATGGTGAGACAGGTAAGAATGCAGTCCACCATCCAGGAAAATATCGTCAACTATACCGTGGTAGTCGATGTCAATAACGACCGCGGAAAATTGCTTCCGGGTATGACGGCGACAGTCGACTTTCTTGTCGAGGTGGTCGAAGATGTTTACAAGGTGGCCAATACGGCGCTGCGCTTCAGTCCTCCAGAAGACATGATGGCCGAATTTATGGAGCGTCGGGTGGCACGCGACACCAGCGAAGGGAGAGCGGCGGCTATGCAAGGAAGCGCAGGAGCAGGCTCGGAGGCAGGTGGTGCAGTGGCCCGTGGTGCCGCGTTTGCGGCGCGCGCCGGCGGCGGGTTTTCGCCCCCGGCCGATATGGCTCGGCTCTGGTACCTCGATGAGAATGGTGAGTTGGCGATGATGCGTGTCCGGACCGGGGTCAGCGACGGCCAGGCTACGGAGATTACGGGTCCGGCGCTCGAAGATGGGCTCCAGGTGCTGGCCGGCGTCTCACGCGTAAGCGTCTCGGAGGCCCGGGATTCGGCCAATCCGTTCCAGCAGCAGGAAAGTCAACGACGCGGCCCGCCGGGGATTTTCTAAAGAGTCGTTTCGGGCTTTATTCAAATCCAGGTGATCGGGTAGAGAAGATGAAGAATATTACGCTGTTTCGCGTGGCGATTGAAAGCATCCTCCACAACAAGATGCGCTCGCTGCTGACGATGCTCGGAATCATTATCGGTGTGGGCGCCGTCATTGTCATGGTCGCGGTTGGTCAAGGTGCTCAAAGCCGCATCGAGGAACAGGTGAACAGCCTTGGTACCAACCTCATCGTCATTACACCGGGTTCGAGCAGCCAGGGTGGGGTGAGCAGGGGGGCCGGTTCATACAACCGCCTGCGTGTAGAGGATGCGGAGAAGCTCGAGCGGGAAGGCCTCTATCTCTCGGGGATTTCTCCCGTAATCATGACATTCGGCCAAGTCGTCGGTGGCGTGGGCAACTGGCGCGTACCCGTACAGGGGGTATCCGTTGAGTATGCACTGATCCGGGATTGGGGCACTGAGAGTGGGCGGTTTTTTGATGATACGGACGTCAGGACGGCCAAAAAAGTCGCCATTATCGGCAAGACCGTTGCTGAAAACCTGTTCCCGGACATGGATCCGGTAGGCCAGCAAATCCGGATCCGTCGCGTGCCGTTTGAGATCATCGGCGTGCTTAGCGAAAAAGGGCAAATGTCGAACGGCAGTGATCAGGACGACGCCGTTCTGGTGCCTTATTCCACGGTCCAGACGCGCCTCGCCGGTCGCCAGTTCATTGCACAGATTTTGGCCAGCACGTACTCGGTGCAGGACATCTCTGCAGCCCAGGAAGACATCCGTGCCATCATGCGGGAGTCTCACGAACTCGCCGAATGGGAAGAGGATGATTTCGAGATTCGCAACCAGACGGATCTCGCTGAGGCGGCTACCGGAACAACGGAAGTCATGACTTTCCTGCTGGCGGCGATTGCCTCGATCTCGCTGCTGGTCGGAGGCATCGGCATCATGAACATCATGATCGTCTCCGTCACGGAGCGAACCCGTGAAATCGGGGTGCGTATGGCGGTTGGGGCCAAAGGCGCCGACGTGCTGACCCAGTTTCTCGTTGAAGCGATCGTCATGAGTCTGCTGGGCGGACTTATCGGGCTCGGTCTCGGTGTTGCGGGATCATGGATCTTGGGTAACACGATGGGCTGGGCTACAGCCGTCACGTACGGCACCGTTTTCCTGGCGGTTGGCTTCTCTGCGGCAGTCGGCATTTTCTTCGGGTTTTACCCTGCAAGAAAGGCTGCCGCACTCAATCCGATAGAAGCACTCCGACACGAATGAGCCGGCGTCTACGTTTCGGGTAGAAATGCGGGGATGATGTGCTCCGAGAGCAGGTTGTAGACCGCTCCGTTGTGCCCTCTTTCGCGTCCTTCTTCGATAGAAGATGTGATAACGACGACAAGCTGCAGGCGGGGCACGATAAAAATGAATTGCCCGCCGTAGCCCCATGCATAACGGACATCTTCACCACCAAACGTGCTGATCCACCAGTGATATCCGTGTCGGCGACCGCTCCAGCGCGAACGGCCGACCGGTGTCCAGGATTTTCTGATCCAGTCGAGCGGGACCAATTGCCTTCCGTGCAGGCTGCCTCCGCCAAGATAGAGCCTGCCGAACGTAAGCATGTCTACCGGTCGCAAGGCCATGTTGTTGCCACCGAGGTATATGCCGTTCGGATCCCGGTCCCACGGCGGCACATAAATTCCCAGGCTGTCGAAAAGAGCCTGTCTGAAATAGGTCCGCGTATCTACACCGGATGTCCGCGTGAGGATCGCCGAAAGGATGTGTGAATTGCCGGTGCTGTACGACATGCACGTTCCCGGCATGCATTCCCAAGGCTGCTCGAGGGCAAACCGAACCCAATCGCGTGACGCAATCCAGGTACCGTAATTACGGGAACTCGTACTCTCGAGACCGCTGGTCATCGACAGGAGATGGTGAACGGTAATGGTTCGTTTGAGCGAATCCTGCACGAATGTGGCAACATCGGGCAGCAACTCTACGATTGGCTGATCGACATCCTTGATCAGACTGTCCCGAATTCCGATCCCGACCAGCGCAGAGAGCAGGCTCTTCGAGACCGACTTGACGTTGATGCGCTTGTCGTGTGTCATGCCGCGAAAGTATTCTTCCAGTACCAGACTGTCGCGAAAGGAGATGAGCAGACTGTTAAGGGGCGTCAAACGGCCGGCACGGACAGCCAGTGAATCGAGTGCCATAGCTGACGCCCACTCCGGTTCGGGAGGAGGTGGGGGAGGCGCTTCTGCGGGATCCGGAGGCCTACACGCCGGCCAACACGGCATCAAGAATAGTACGGCGAGCAGATATGCGTACGATCGCACGCTCCTATGTGACAAAGGTATGCGCGGATGTACACTTTTCGAACGCCGTTTGGCCGGATCGGGTCTACGTGTTGGTCCGCTCGTATCCATTTTTATGCCTCGCGTGCCGTTCCTGCAGGTCGGATTTATCGCGGCTCAATACGTGAAACCCACACGTTCCAGCAATTCCTCGGGCGGCCGCCAGGAGACGGCCTCCACGTAACCTGCACCTACAAATCCGAAACCGTTCTCGACATTTGAAAACGCACCGGGTTCGACGAGCGCGAGAGGATCGATAACGCCAACGGGCGAGATCCAGTCTTTGTCTCCAACATGCACGTCAAGATCCAGTTCGTAAAGCTGAATATCGATCGTGGGCAGATTGCGTTCACTGAGCTGAGCGACAATGTTCAGGTACTCCCTGCGCAAATTGATTTCCAGCATCCAGCCCTCTTCCGTTAGAACTGGAAACGTTTCGTAGTGATAAAGGATATCTACGAAGTGCTGGACCTCCGTCTCCGGGTTGGACGCTACCATGTTATAAGTAAGATCGATCCTCGGCATTGCCGGGGGATCACCCTCGATGCGAACGAACTGTTTGCCACTCAACATATCCTGGAAACCCGGTTCCAGCACGTGAAGGGCAATTGGTGGAGGGATGGTAGTCGACGCACTGCTTTTCTCACCATCGTCGGAGATTACCTCGACGCGGTATCCGGTGCCCTCCGGAGCAGGAAAGGAGTCCCAGTAAACATGACGAAAGTCACCGTCCTCGAGGACAATCAGCGAATCCCTCCAGGTACGTGTCTCACCCGTGTTCAGATTGATCGAACGCACCGATGCGTCGAGCGGTTCGGGCCGTACCAATCGCAGTTGCTCCCCGATTTCGAAAACCCGAATTGCGTGGACGTTTGTTTTCGGATTGAACATTCCCCAGATGGTGAAGGGGAGATCCGTACCGAGGTTGACTTCCACCGAGGTTTCACATCCGGCAACGGACGTCACCGCGATGACCACCGCCGCTAGTGCGGTCCTTCCGGATTTGGCTGTGCGTTGGTGCATGGGATGGGAAACAGTCTCGGTATATCACGTGATAGGCCGCGTGACACGCAACGTTCCCGGGAAATGAGGCCAGTTTTTCCGTGCGCCGTCCCGGCCTGAACGGCGGCAATCAACAAAAATGACCAACGATTCTGTTATATTAAATCTTGACCAATCCCCGTTTTACGTTCGTGAGAACACTACCCGTCAGTACAATGAAGAGTCACCATACCCCATGCAGTAGACACGGAATGACGCGCCGCAGATTCATTCGGAAGGCT